>CANHGC010000091.1 GCA_947460045.1 Bacteroidota bacterium
ACCACCGCCAATGCATCAGACATTTTGATATCGGGATGAAAGATTGCGCCCAAGCCTTTGGGGAAATGCTTCGTAGGATCTGCGAGCAATGTTTTACCCGAAGCAGTGAGTAGCCAAGCACCCGAGCCAAATGCTTGAGCGTCATTGAACATACCCGCTTTTTTGAATTCGCTCAGTGCGGGATAGGCCGACTGAATAACCTGAAATCCATGATCCAAAGCAAACCCATCAACGTGCGTTGTTTGCAACTTCCCACCCCAGTGAGCGGAAGCTTCATGCAATTGATAAGGCAGTTGTTGTTGTTCAAGAAGATATGCCGCGGTTAAACCTGCCATACCCCCACCCAAAATTTTTATCTCAGGCATCGTTTCCCGAAAAATTCATCAATTGGGCGAATTGGGCACCGGATTCTCACCCGCCGGTCTGCGTCTGCGCGGTCGATCCTCCGAAGGACGTGCGTCACCACCCTCTGCGGCACCTTTCTTTTTCTTGCGCATAGAACGGGCCTTGGTGATGAGTTCTTTTTTCACTTCCCTTTCGATGCGAGGCAATTGAATGGCGCGATTCATACCAATGATGGGCTTCAGTTTCACAGTGTAGGTTTCCATCAATTGCACTTCCAATTTGCGCAAAGCGATGGCATCTTTAAAATACAATTCTGCATCTGCCTCGTTAAGTTCATTGGGTTTTTTGCCCTCCCATTTGTTGCGGAAGCTGCGTTTTGCTTCGCGAAGTTTCAATTGATACTCGTCGTAAACCGCGAAAAATTTCACTTTTTCAACATCGTTCAAGGAAAGTTGTTCTACGAACAATGTTTCTCTGAATTTCCTCAATTCCTCCACTTTTGCTGCACGCAAACTATCCTTTCGCACTTCGTTTTGTGCATTTGCATTCATTGCAAACAACATCAAAAAGCAAATAGAAAATATTTTTATCAATTTCATAGTGATTCTAAATCCAATTCTTCAAACAATTCATCTTCCATATCGAAGGTTGCCAAACCATGATCTTCCAAATCTTGGAGCGCACGCTTGGTTTTCTCTGGCATATCCGCCGCATCGATAATGGTATATACGTTGGGTTCTTTGTATTTCGGCATGGCCTCCATGATCAATGGCTCCACCAATTGCAAACCATCGGGAATGGTATCGGTTTGAGCGGGTTCATCGAGCGGGGTTTCAGGCACAGTGGCCTCATCTTGCTGCAATACCACTTCCTCTTGATCCAATTTGGGTGGCTGTATGGCCGTCCAGATGAAATAGGCAGCTACGATGGCAGCCAATGCCGCGGCAACGCCCAACCATCCGGGTGTTGCTGTTTCCTTTTGCCTTCCGGCAATGGGTGCAAATGCCGTAGCGGGTGCTTCCAATGAAATGGGTTTCTCTTCAACCAATTTGGTGGCTGCAGATTCTTGGGATACAACTCCCGGGGCGACATCCAACTTCGTTGGGGTTGGCGCGGGTTGATTCACAGTAATGTACGATTCCAACTCATCCAAACCCACCGATTCTGGCACTGCGTGAATGACCACCGGGTCTGCCACAACGGGAACGTCTGTAGATGCCACCACTGGCTCAACCAACGGCGCTACCACTGGCTCTGCCACCGGCGAGGAACTGATCAACTCCGATGCCTTTTCATTCAATTCATGGGTTGATTCGATTTCGATTGGCGCTGCAATCTCCAAAGATGCTTCAGGTGCTTCGGTGTTGCTAATTATCACATCACCAGTAACGGTCGTAGTTTCCACTGAGGGACTTTCTACTGTAAGTCTTTCAGCAACAGGGTTTTCTACTGGGGGTTGATTCAACAAATCGCCATAAGACACTTTTTTGATTTGTTGATCGAGGGGCGTTTCCAGGGCACTTTCAACCTCGGGTATCGCACCAAAATTCACCCACTCAGGGTTTTCATTGGTTGTAAACGTCAATGGCGCAATTTCCACATTGCCCAATTCATCCACCTGTTTGTTTATGCCCAAACTCTTAGAAGTAATGGGATCTTGTTTTCTGGCGCGTTTTTGAACACCCGTTGTATCCAAAGGAACGGAAACAGGTTGTGCAACGGGAACTTCGACCTTCGCTTCCAAAACCGCTGCCCCAGTCAATTGAGTTATATCAATGCCCAATCGCTGCATCAAGCGCGATTCCGATTCTTTAAAATAAGAATCGGGTGCCTTAAATGCCGGTCCAATTTTTTCGTTTTCTAAATCCATGTCAATTGCAGCTCTTTCTTAGATGTGATCAATGTGAAAAGGTTTAACGCAATACATTTAAATAAATCTCCAATTTTTTCACCGCATGGTGGTATGAAGCTTTCAAAGCCCCTTCGGAGGTAGAAGTGAGCAGGGCTATGTCGGCATAAGACAAATCCTCAAAATACCTCAGAGTAAACACCAACTTCTGTTTGAAAGGCAAAAAACACATGGCCTTTTGTAATTTCAAGGAAATCTCATCACCAGACAAATACAAATCCTCGGTGATCATTTCAGCCATTTCCGGTTGGGCTTCATCAAAATCTATGGTGGGCTTGCGTTTCCGAATTAAATTAATGGATTCGTTGGTAGCAATCCTGTAAATCCATGTTCTTAGCAAACTCTCCCCTTTGAACTGTGATGCATTTTGCCAAATTTTGATAAATGCATTCTGTACTGCGTCGTCGGCATCGTCATGACTCACGAGCAAATTTCGGCAGTGATAATAAATGGGTCTCTGATATCTACGAACAATCTCAGCAAATATCTCCGGACCCACGCCCACTTGAAGCAACTCCATAGAAAGCTCCTCCTCGGAACAATTCATTAGCCGCTGCGAATGGGTATGCAAGGATGTTTGGTTGGGTTCGGTACTCATTCTCTTAATTATAGCAATATCAAAGTGCGAAATAGAAACAATTCCTTGACATGACATAAATAATGCACGAAAAGTTTAACACAAGTTATTCAACATTTATATTTTTGTGATTCGGAAAGAAAAAAGCACGAAACTCTTTGGATTAAGACAAAAAATGTGTATTTTTGCACCCCAATTAGGATTAAAACCCATGAATTCAATCGTTAATAGCATCGCATCTGAGTACTTGAGAACAGACTTGCCAGAGTTTAAGGCAGGAGACCGTGTAACTGTACACTATAAAATTAAGGAAGGCGCCAAAGAGCGTATTCAGTTGTTCCAAGGTGATGTGATCCAACGTCGCAATGGTGGCATTGATGAAACCTTTACCGTTCGCAAAATTTCTAACGGAATTGGTGTTGAGCGTATCTTCCCGATGCACTCTCCTTTTATCGACAAAATCGAGGTGAACAGAAAAGGTCGTGTACGTCGTGCACGTATCTTCTACTTGCGCACCCAAATCGGTAAAGCAGCACGTATCAAAGAACTTCGTACAAGATAATTTTACATTATACAATATAAAAAAAGCCCAGCATTGCTGGGCTTTTTTTGTGTCCAAACTTTCCTCAACCACCCCATTTATAAAAAACTGTGGCACCCATCCCATTGTGATATACACCCGTTGGATAGAAAATGCTCTGAGCACCCCCTTTCACCAACGAATTCACACTGTAATCCAAACCAACCCGCATATGCCAATGTTCATCTATTGTTCTTCCCACACCCAAATGAATCATTAAACCATTTTTTCGAAAATCGTTGGCGATCCCTGGATTATACCCTTGTGTTTCTCTCACATCCAAAACCCTAAACGCCCTTAAACCGGCGACCAAATCAACCGCTCCCAGGCCTCCCACGCTCAACGGACGAATGGCATTCAATTGTAATTCTATTTGCCTGCATCGGATGTGAAATTCATTCACCATGGTTTCCGCATCAAATGCTCGCCTACTCCCCCGCTCAGCCAGTGCCATTTGCATCTCGAGAGCATTGATCCCCTTGCCTTGCCAACGAAATCCTGTACTCATCCCCACCTGAAACCCCAACTTATTATACCCAGAGGCCTGATCTCCATCGATTTGCGACATCAAAACACCCAACATCGGTCGGCCATAAAAGCCCATCGGTTCGCCATCTGCGGCTTTTGAATTTGCCAACGGTGTAACGGGAATCGCAACAACTTTGACGAACATCGCCCCAACAGCAAAAAGCAACAACAATTTTCTCAATCCTCGGTGATTCATCCTTTAATTTGTAGCAATTTATCGCAAATCGCCGTGGCAGACAAGGAAAAGAAAATATTGATCATCGGCGCTGGCATAGCTGGAAGTACACTGGCCATGGAATTGGATGCGCGTGGGCAGTCGGTAACGCTGTTCGACAATCAATTTGCGCACAGTAGCAGTCGGGTTGCGGCCGGTTTACTCAACCCCATAGTACCCAAAGGTGTACGAAAGACATGGCAATGCCACAATATTTTCCCGCATGTTTTTGATTATTATCAAGGCTGGGCAAAGGCTCTCAACGCCGATTTCATTCACAAGTATCGGTTTTTAAACATCCATGCCAATCCCAGTGAAACCAGCGAATGGAACAAACGAATGGGGGAATCTGAACTCACAGATTGGCTTTCATCGGCAAAGCTTGGCGAGCATGAGCTCATACAACCCAACACCTCAGCAACCTGGGTGAATCAATGCGGCCGGCTCAATGTACCTATGTTTTTGGATGCGGTAAAAGCCTATTTTCAAGATAAAAACAGATTTTCCCAAGGCGATTTCGATCACAAAGCATTGATAATCAACGATTCGATTTTCAATTACCCATTCAACACACAATCAGAAAGCGAGACACACTTTGATTGCATCGTCTTTTGTGAAGGTATAGGCATTCTGAACAATCCGTTTTTCAATCATTTGTTTTTCGACCCTACGGGTGGCGACATCCTCACGGTATATATTCCAGACTTAAAGGATGAACCGTGCATCATCAAACAAAAACAATGGCTCCTACCCACAGGAGAACCTCATACTTATTTGTTGGGCAGCAACTTTCACAAAAACAACTTGAGCACGGATCCAATGGACTCGGATGCAGCGTATTTGCTACAACGTGCCAGAGATATCACCCAATGTGAGGTTACCTTAATCAAACACCAAAGAGGCGTAAGACCTACGGTCCAAAACAGACGTCCATACTTGGGGAGTCATGCAGAACACAAAAACATGTATGTTTTTAACGGACTCGGGGCGAAAGGCAGCAGCTTATGCTCTTGGTTATCGCCCATGATGGCCAACCACATTCACAGCCTAGGCGCGCTCAATGAAGAGGTTGATATTTCGCGATTTAACGCGACAGTTGATCCAAAATAACCAAGAAATCATCGGGTGATGTAATGACCCTACAGTTGCTTGGGATTTTCAAATCTCTGCGCTTTACCACTTGGGTACCTGTTACCAAAATTTGGGTGTTCGGCCAATTTCTGCTCAAGGTTTGAATGTACACTTGCACTGGCATGCTGGCGTTGGCGTTTGTGATGGCGCAAAAAACCACATCCGGGTTGTGTAATTTGTAAATTTTATTGAGGTCATCCAACGGCGTAGATGTACCCAAATAGGTTACTTTTTGTCCCCTAGAACGCAACATGTATGAGGCAAACAACAAACTCAATTCATGATTTTCACCATTGGGCAAAAACAACAAGAACTTTTTGGCATTGGGGTGAGGCAAAACATTGAGCTGATCGATGGCAACGAACATCCTTTGCTTGATGATATTGGTAATAAAATGTTCATGGGCCACATGGATACTTCCACTCAGCCATAGCACACCGATGTGTTGTAGAAAGGGGAAAATGATGTTCACGGTGGTCTCTTCCATACCCAACTTTAGGATATTGATCGAAAGAACCTTATTGAACTCTTTTTCATCGAAATCAAACATCGCGCTGCTCAACGCCGAGAGCTGATGTTGATGACTGGAACTATTTTCGGAGATGCTCAACGTGCGACGCTGAACCTCATCCCTACTCATTTCGGCGATTCTACTGATTTTATAACCGTTGGCATTCAACATGGCTATATTCATCATGTACTTCAAATCATCTTCCTCGTAGTAACGAATGTTTGTATCCGTGCGTTTGGGCACCAACATTCCATAGCGTTGCTCCCAAATTCTCAAAGTGTACGCCTTGATGCCGGTTATATTTTCGATATCTTTGATAAAATACTTATCGCGATAGTCTTTTTTAGACCTTTTCGCATCTGGTTTGTTATTACCAAGTACCTTCTCTGACAAATTAGACATTTATATGAAAATTATTATAACGGGCGGCTCTGGGCTTATTGGCGAAACCTTATCTCACCTACTTGAAGATAAAGGTCACGTTGTGTCACACCTACGCCGATTGCAGAGTAACAATCAAAGTGATAAAAAAGATTTAACATCGAAAAAAAATATTTTTTGGTCGAATCCAGAGATCTTAAACGGTGCCGACGCTGTAATCCATTTGGCTGGGGCCAACGTTGCCAAACCATGGACGAATCGATACAAACGTGAAATTTTAAACAGCAGAACCGAGGGCACTTCCGCGCTGATTGATGCTTGTTTGAACTGTGAAAATCCGCCCAAACAGGTCATTTCTGCCAGTGGCATTGGTTATTACCCCGAATCCTTAAATGTTGAGCTCAACGAAGACCATGCCATGGGCGATGCTTTCTTGGCCCAAGTATGCG
>CANHGC010000092.1 GCA_947460045.1 Bacteroidota bacterium
ATACACAAACAATTTGGAATCTGCTTTTGAGTATTTAACAGGCAATAATTGTATCCAATGGCAAAAATCCATTTTCGAGGTAGCGTCCCAAAAAGGCCTGAATAAAATCAATGAACTCATTCTAAAAAACAACCATGAACCCATTTTTGATGCCTATTCTTTAGAGAATCACAGCAGCTATCTATTGAGAAAATCATCTGCGGACCATGAAATCATTGAATTCTATTCAAAATCGAAACAAAAAATCATTTACCAATCACCCCACGCACGGCTAACCAATGACCTCGACTTTCGCATCGTTTCCATTTTCCAAACGCCCAAATCCAATGATGAAATTTTGGCTAAAAATGAAGGTACATACCTGTCTATTACCAATATAAAATCTCATGAAATTTGGCAAATCGATACAAATGGAAACGTAGTTTGGTCTGTCAAAAATCAGCCAACCAATCACTGGCCAACGAATATTCACAATTCAACGGGTTTAGTTTACAGTTGGGGCGTTGCCTATATCGAATCTGCGGAAATGAGCAGGAATGATTTGGACAAGGGTCGGTGGATTCCTTTCGATTTGAATCGTGTGGTATTGAAAAAGACTGGGCAGGGCACTGAATTTTCAGTGGAAGAAATCAAACTCTCAACAGACATGAAGGCGTTTGTGTTTAAGAGGAAATTGATGCATGGCAGTGAGTCTATTATATATTTAGATACCTGTGCGCTGATAGATCAATTCGGAGGATTTATTGTTGAAAGCAACCATCGTTTGAGTTATTTACTATCGAAAAACAACCGCTGGTATTTGCATTTTCTTGAATTGGGTGACAGTTCAAATTACCATTGGGAAACACAAATTGACGGTGATTTTGTTCAACAATGTCAATTCGTTGATAGCAAATCTGCTCAAACCAAAATCATTGAACTTTCGTTTGCCAATAATCAAAGCTGCATTAGGATTATCGAGGTATCAAAAATTACAAATTCTGATTTAAAGGAACTGATTCAAGGGAACAATGCAAAAATTGAAACTGATAATACAACTGAAACAGTTCCCAACAACGATTCTGGTTCAATCGCAGTTGAAAATATCAAATGGGAATATGTATCCAAATATCCCAAAAAGGATTTAACGAGAAAAAGAGCAACCCACAATTCACTCAATTACACAAAAGGGGGTTATGCCAGAATTTCAAAATTCTCGCCTTACAACTTAACGATGGGTGGTATTTTCCTGAGCAATGAAGACCCCATACAATTCCCATATTTGACCAATATTTTACCGAATCAAACGTACAATCATCCCCTTTCCCCAGAATTGCGATTTTATTTAAAAAACGAACAGAATCAGCATCAAATCAAAATCGGTTTACTATCGAACTTACCCTTGAATCGAATCACAGTGAGGCTGCATCAAGACGTTCAAATTGGTTGCTACACGATTTGGCAAGAATTTCTGCATAGAAGCCGGACTTTTTATCAAAACGAGGTGAATTTGAAACAAAACACTGCAAACCTATTGAGAATTGGCATCAATAGACAATGTAGTCAGCATTGGAATTTCGGAGGGGGCTTAATGTTTCAAAACGATAGGATAACCAATAAAATTAGTCGTCCTTTTTCAACCATTGCACCTGATAAATTAGCAGGTTATCATGGTGTATTTTTGGCTGGATCTTGGTTAAAAAACGGAAACCATTCCCAACCAAAATTGAGGTATTTATTGCAAACATCGGGTTCTATTTCGATGGCCAGATATCAAAAATCGAGGGGTGAATTTGGCCATGGGCTAGAATTGGAATGGAAATCAAAATTCGAATTGCCCATCGGTAGAGGATTTTCTTTTAAATCGAATTTGAGTTTGTGTCACAGTGTGGGTGAAATAAAAACACAATATTGGATTGGTGGCTCTCAAGGTTGGATCTCAAAAGACCAATGGAGTTTAGATTTAAAGAATCAGGTAGAGAATTACGAAACCTACGTTTATCGCAAATTTGCAGGAAATGTGAGGGGCTTTTTAAACGGTGAACGATTGGGGTCGTCTAGCGCGGTTCTTAACGCAGAATTCCATTTCATTCCTCAATCCCTGCTTGGATGGAAAGTCAGCAAATCATCGCTCAGTGAATCCCTCAGAATATACACGTTTATTGATTTGGGAACTTCTTTCATTGGCGCATCGCCCTCCAACCCCAACAACCCTTACAATACGGTCACAATTAAAACACCCAATTCATTGATTCGAGTGACTGCCCAAAGAAATCCTTGGATCGCTGGAAGTGGTTTGGGGGCCTCGTTTGTCATTCTTAAAATGCCAATTCGCTATGAAATGGCTTGGGGGCTCAAGGAAGGTAAAATCCTTGAACCAATCCAACATGTATGTATGACTTGGAATTTTTAAGAAATTACTGAAAAATGCTGTGCTAAATGTGGGGATTTGTGTTTATTTTGCAGAACACTTTATAACCCATGAGTTTTTTCAGTTTTCTTACCCAAGAGCTTGCTATTGACTTAGGCACCGCCAATACTTTGATTATCCACAAAGACAAGGTGGTGGTTGACGAACCGAGTATTATCGCCATTGAGCGAAATACTGGAAATGTTATTGCAATTGGTAAAGATGCGATGCAAATGTTTGGCAAAGAAAACGAAGGAATCAAAACGATTCGTCCTTTGAAAGACGGAGTAATTGCAGATTTCCAAGCGGCTGAGCACATGATCCGCGGAATGATCAAAATGATGAACCAAAAGCAACGGTGGATTTCGCCACAATTAAAAATGGTCATTTGCATTCCCAGTGGCATTACGGAAGTGGAGAAACGAGCGGTAAAGGATTCAGCAGAAAGAAGTGGCGCTAAAGAAGTTTACCTCATTCACGAGCCAATGGCTGCAGCGGTTGGTATTGGCATTGATGTAACGCAGCCACAAGGGAATATGATCGTTGATATCGGAGGGGGAACCACTGAAATCGCCATCATTGCTTTGGGTGGTATTGTATGTGACGAAAGCATTCGTGTAGCAGGTGATGAATTTAACCTAGATATTTTGGAGTACATGCGCCGTGAACACAATTTGTTGATTGGTGAAAGAACTGCCGAGAAAATTAAGATTCATATTGGTTCAGCATTGCAGGAATTGGATACTCCTCCAGAAGATTACGCAGTATTTGGAAGGGATTTGATGACGGGTATTCCAAAGCAAATCATCGTAAGTTATAGCGAAATCGCTCGTGCCTTGGACAAAAGCATCATGAAAGTTGAAGAAGCTGTATTGAGGGCTTTGGAGCAATCTCCACCAGAATTGAGTGCCGATATTTTGTCGAATGGAATTTGGCTAACCGGCGGCGGCGCTTTGTTGCGTGGGTTGGACAAGCGAATTGCGGCAAAAACCAAATTGCGTGTTCACATTGCTGAAGACCCGTTGCGCGCTGTTGTTAGGGGCACTGGTACGGCATTGAAGAACATCGGACGTTTCAAATTCTTAATGACGGCCTAAATTCTTTAAACCATGATGGTCATATTCCGTTGGATACGGAATCAAGCACATCCTCTCCTATTTGTCTTATTGTTACTCAGCGCGGTGACACAGATTTTTCGTTATCACTTTTTTCAACACAGCATTTTCTTCGGTCAAGCTCTGGGCATTCACCGTCAATTAGACGAATGGAAAACAGATGTTACAGAATATTTTAATCTGAGAAACGTCAACCAACAGCTCATTGCCGAAAATACGCTTTTAAAGCAGCAATTGAATTGGAATTTGACCTTCAACTCACCCAAACGGGATAGCTCTTACAGAGATACAAACACAGGAAATTTTGTTAAATACGAGTACATCCAAGCTCGAGTCATTCGGAACAGCGTAAACGACCAGAACAACTTCATTGTATTAGACAGGGGTTTCAAGGACGGAATCAAAAGACACATGTCGGTTGTTTGTCCGATGGGAATCGTGGGTGTTGTTGTTGAATCGGCTGAACACTATTCTTTGGTTATGTCTGTGCTCAATTCGAAATTTGAAATCACCCCCTATTTTTACGACCTAAAAACGAGCCAAGGGGTTGTTTCATGGAATGGCGAAGACCCTTTTCACGCAGATTTGGAGGAAGTGAATCGATTTGTTAAAGTAAAGGTTGGGATGAAACTGTATACTTCCAATTACTCTTTGCTCTTTCCAGCAGGTATACCCATTGGGAGTATTGAATCGGCCAGTTCTAACCTGAAATCCAATTTCCATAAAATCAAAGTGAAATTGGCTACCGATTTCAGTCAACTCGATGTTGTTTCAGTGGTTCGGAACATTCACCAAAAAGAGTTGGATGTATTGAACCAGATTACACCCACTGATAATTCAGAAAGCAACAATGATAGAAATCCTTAGATATATCGTTTCTGCAATTTTGTTGGCCTTGGTGCAAACTTTCATCTTTCAGGAGGTGAACATTGCTTGGTGGATTAAACCCATGCCCTATTTGTTGTTCTTTTTGAATATCCCAATTTCTGCCAACAAATTTGGCATGTTGATTGGTGGATTTTTCTTTGGATTGGTCATCGATGCATTTGGCGGAAGCATGGGCATGCATACCGCGGCATGTGTGAGCATCGTCTATATCAAATACCACATTGACCGCTACTTCTTGGATGAAAACAGCATGCAGTTGCAAGGGCTATTGAGTATGCATGAAGATTATAAAGGCTGGCAGTGGTATTACATTTATGTATTTTGCATTGTATTTCTGCACCACTTGGTCTTTTTTACGTTTGATTATTTTCGATGGTCGGCTTTCTTTACCATCCTTTGGATCAGTTTTACGAGTTCCTTGGCAACCATGTTCTTCATTCAACTGTTCCGTTTGTTAACTGGAAAACGATAATCCATGGACAAAAATAGATCCAAGCAATTTGTATATTTTGGTTTAGTCATTTTCGTTTTTGCGATTTACACCATTCGATTGGCCAGTTTGCAATTGGGAAAGGTGCCATACAAAAACATGGCCATCAACAATGCGTTGAACAAAATCACCTTGTACCCATCCAGAAGTAACGTTTTTGATCGAAAAGGCAAATTGATGGTATATAGTACGCAGATGTATGATTTATCGGTATTTCCCTTTGAAATAAAGAAATTAGATACCGGCCTACTCTGTTCCATTTTAGAACTGGACATGCCAGCCGTTCGTGCTTTGATTGCCGATGCGAGGATCAGAGCCAAGAAAAGACAGAAAAACAACTCATTCAATAATTCTGCGCTGTTTTATTCCAATTTATCGAACAAACAATTCACCCTATTAAGAGAGAATATTTATCGATTGGATGGTTTTTTCATAGAATCTAGGACAGATCGACAGTTTGCTACTACTACGTTGTCGCATGCATTGGGATATTTGGGTGAGGCGGATGAAGAATTGATAGAATCAAATGAATATTATCAGCCAGGTGATTTGGTGGGTATTACAGGCCTCGAACGTTTTTATGAAAAACAGATTAGGGGAATAAAAGGTGTAAAAACGGTTTGGCAAGATAGAACTTATACCGAAAGAGGTGTTGTGAAGGACACTCAATTCAACTACCCAGCTACTGCCGGACCGGATGTGATTAGCAGTTTGGATTTTGTATTGCAGGAATATGGTAGGCTTTTATTGAATGGTAAAAAAGGCAGTATCGTTGCCATCGAACCCAAATCTGGCGAAGTGTTGGCTTTTATTAACAATCCAGATTACGACCCAAACACGATGGTGGGCAGGGATCGAGCCAAAACCTTCAAAAAACTGTTGCTCGACCCACAGAAACCACTCTACAATCGCGCGGTGAAAGGAGTATATCCTCCAGGGTCTACATTTAAAACGGTGATGGCGCTGATTGCCATGCAAGAAGGTGTTTTAACCCCTGAAACCACCCATGGGTGCAATGGCGGGTATCGACTTGGCAGCATTCGCGTTGGATGTCACCCACATGGCGGCCCTTTGGATCTGCGTGGTTCAGTGAGAATATCTTGTAACAGTTATTACTGTCAGGTTTTCAGGGACATTATTGATAATCCCAAATACAATGATGTGAAAGTGGGCTATGCAGCGCTAGAAAAGCATTTGAGATCATTTGGTTTAGGCAGTCCGTTGAACATTGATTTATTGGGAGAATCGAAAGGTAATATTCCGTCTGTTGGACAATTAGACCGTAGACATGGTGATCGTTGGAAAAGTAGCACCATCATCTCTTTGAGCATCGGACAGGGTGAAATTTTGCTTACCCCTTTACAAATGTGTAATACGGCAGCCATTCTAGCCAATCGCGGTTGGTATTATTCACCGCACTTGATTAAGAGAATTGAAGGTTATAGCGATACAGCCTGGGATAGACAGTTTAAAATCAAGCATTTCACAACGGTAGACCCGAGGTATTTTCAGTACGTCATTGATGGCATGTCGGATGTAACAAAACCCGGTGGAACCGCCAATGGTACAGGCATTGAGGGCATTGAAATTTGCGCTAAAACGGGAACTGCTCAAAACCCGCATGGTAAAGACCACTCCATTTACATTGCCTTTGCGCCAAAAGACAACCCCAAAATAGCCATCGCTGTTTTGGTCGAAAACGGCGGATTTGGGGCAA
>CANHGC010000093.1 GCA_947460045.1 Bacteroidota bacterium
ACTTACTATCTGGTTCGGTGCGATTTTAATGATGCCATTATGTTTAACTTTTATCAACGGAAACAAGAACAAGGAAATTGATAAACATGACTCAATACAATTGAATTTTGATAAAAAAGAAGCTGAAAATTTTCAAAAAAGAAAGTCACAAGAAAGACAAGATTCTTTGTATCGCTTAATTCTTGATAAGGTATTAAAAGACGCATTGAAAATAGCAAATCAGAATATCGATAAGGATAAATTTATGACGAATTATCAAGTTACTCCTGATAGTATTCCAGTGAGCGTAGAAATCAATATTGACTATCATTTTACTGCAAAAAATCCGCATCTGATAATCAGGAGAAATGAACCGAGTGCGGTTTATATAGATATCTATTCGAAAGGTAACAAACAGTTTGAAAAAGTCGTTTCACATGAGGAATTGTCGCTTGCTTATGTAAATGATACCATTCAAGATATTAATGGTGATGGTTTGAAAGATTTTGTCGTGAACTGGTATGGACAAAACGGCTGTTGCTTGAAAGCATTTAGTAATGTTTTTTTGTTGAGACAGGATCAAAAAGCATTTTCAAAGAACTTTGAATTTATCAATCCCACTTTTTCTCCCAAGGAGAAAATAATTAGGGGCGTATGTTATGGTTTTCCAGGAGAAACAGAAATGTATAAAAAAAGGTGGAATGGCGAAAACGTTGAAGTTGTTGAATATGTATTTTATGAAAGAAATACGAAAGGAAAAACGGGTAAAGTAATAGTTTCTACTGCACGACTTAATGAGGATAATTTTAAAATATTAAAAGTTCTTAATTCGGCACCCAATGAATACAAGAAAATTGATGGTTACAATTGGTTTACAGGTTTGTTAAATGAATAGAGGGATTCGGAAATTGTATTGCAGGGCGTTACTCATAGGTCTGTTTTTGACACTCGTAATTCGGGTGGAAGGACAATCTTTCATGAATAACAATGTAACATTTATTCAGGGGGATAGTTCCTATGTTGTAAGTGCGGAGAGGGATACCATCGAAATTGATAAAAAGCCGTTTTCAATTCGGTATTTTGGAAAACGTTATAATCCTGATCAGCGGCAGTTTTATGTGGCACAAATTGCAGTATTGGATAATCGCAAGGATATCGGGGTGTTGACGGTAGGTATGTCGAAAGAGAATACAACTTATTTTGAGCCGGGTACGGGTATGGCTCCAGGATACAATGGCAAGTATGATACGCTTTTGGTTTCGGATAAGGGCCATCATTATTTGCTATACGAGAGTGAAAACGATCATCGCGTTGGTTTGATTTCAAAAAAGGCAAACATCCTTGAACTCGAGTGGAAAATTTCAGGCGTCAATTTCAATCAAACGAAAGATCTTTCATTCAACGAGATGAAGAAATCCACTCTCTATTTTATTATTCTTCTCGACAGAAACTTGGATGGAATCATCGACGAAGGTGAATTGAAGGTGGTAACTGTAAATTTCAAACCTTGATGCCTTTTACGATGCCAAGGGCAAGTACAGTTTGTTTTATACCTGTAACACTTGGGCCAACGAAGGATTGAAATCGGCTGGATTAAAAGCGTGCTACTGGACGGCCTTCAAGGGCGGGATTTTTGATCAATACGAAGTTGAATAAATACCTGAAATCAATCAACCCTTCGTAAATCGCCAAGTGAGGCCAAATAAGAAGTTGCGGGGGGCCTGCGGGAAGACGAAAACCTCCTGGGTGATGTCGCGGGAACCGTACATATATCCGTAAGTGTAGCCATTGCTTGCGTATCGCGCCGAAAACAAGTTGTTGCATTGCGCCTTTAACGCCAACGACGTGCCGCCCCGGAATTTGTGCGTGTAATTCACCGTTAACTCGCTGAATTTGTAAGGGTTCAAACTGCGTGATACATCGCCCGTATTGTCCAAAAACTGTCGGCCAACCCACTTGCTCAACCACGACACATTCCACCTCTTGATCTGACCTTGGAGTCCAAAAGCCGCCACCATATTGGGCGAATACGCAATGGGGGCATTCTTGTATACCGTATCCACCGGTATGCCACTGCCGTAATCCTGCCATGTCACCTTGGAGTTGGGGATGATGTTCTGACTCAACGATAAATTACCAATCAAATGCACATAATGTCTCTCATAATGGCTGTGATTGGCCACCGGATAATCTTTTTGCCACAGTACGTATTGTCCTTCGAATTCCAAACCGCGACGGAAACTCACATCCACGTTTTTGCGCAGCGGCGTTCCTACATCGTTCACCGCACCCGTTAACACCAACTGGTCTTTGTAGTGCATGTAATAGGCATTGATGCGGATGTGGTTGTCTCTGCTTGTCCCATTGAAGGTTGGCAGTGCCGGGAAAGTGGATAGGTAAGACAATTCGCCATTGATCATTCGCTCGGGGCGCGGAACATCGCCACTGAGGTTGTCGGTAAAATCTGATCGAGCCGGTTCGCGATTGGCCACGCCCACGTATCCAGTAATGTGATGGTATGTGGCATGCTGCAATTGGAATCCCGCTTTGGGGTTGAAAAACAAGAAATTGCCCTTGAAATCGATGGTTCTGAGGTCGTTGTCGGTACCGCTGCCCACATGATTTACCTTGCGCAATTGCATGTCGGCATACACGCTTCCTCGGGTTTTATCGTTCTGTCCGAAAGCCACCCGACGATTGAATTTCACAAAAGCATTCACATCCGATTTGTTTCCAATGCCGCGATAGTACTCGCGTGGTGGGTTTTGCTCGGGCGTTGACAGCGCCAAAATTTTTGTTACCTGTCCGAAATGGTTGCCATAGTATTGGTTCGCACCGAGTCCAAACAGCCAATTGTTTTTGTTCTGTTCGATGCTGTGGTGCAGATTCACGCCGATGAGGTTGTTGCGCAGCCATCTGCGACGTACCAGATCAGACGCCGAAAGGAGCACCGTGATGTTGGTGTCGCCCGCCATACGAATGGGTGGGATGTTGTATTTTGAAAAGGCATCGCCATAGCGAAACTGCTCGAAATATCCCGTTCCGAAAGTGTGATAGAGTGTGGCAGCCCACTGTTTGCGGTGGTGGCGTTTGCCAAAGTAGTCGTGGGTTAAATACAGGTGCTGGTGATGCTGTTGGTAGTTGTCGACCTCGTTGTCGTAGGTGTAATAATTGTATCGGTTGGGATTGGCGTTGAACAGGTTTGAACTGTCGATGCCGTTGCGATAGGTGGCCCCTTGGAACCCACTGTTGCGCAAGTAATGATTTTGGAGGGCCGCGAAATTGGTGGAATCGTAGGTTTGTCCGAGGTTATACTTTTCGATGGGCACGCCCCACCACGCTTGGTAGGTGGTTTCTTTGCCGCCGAAGGCCAAAAACTTCACGCGGGTATAGTGGTAATCTGTGATTTTCGCTCCTTTATCGCCCGGCAACACATTGTCTTTGTCTGCGGGCATTTTCCGGGGTTTCGGGGTCTTTTTCTCGTAGGCGATGGCGGTTTGATAGCCCAGCAAGTTGGAGGAGGCGCGGTCTACGAATCCGTCGGAGAGGATTTCTGAGAGTCGGGCAGAGATGAACAAGGTTTCTTGGTTCGATAATTTGATGGGTTTGAGGGCGCCTTTGAGGGTGGTTCTGATGGTGCCGAAACTGCCCAGGCTCTGATCGATTTGGTAGTAGGGATCATTGCTATTGGTTTCGGTTCCGATGGCCAGGGTAGCGCCGAACGCACCAGCACCGTGGGTTGAAAGCCCAGCCCCTTTGGTGAGCGACAAACTGCCGATGGATGAGCTCAAATCAGGCATGTTTACCCAAAAAGTACCTTGACTTTCGGCGTCGTTGATGGGCACCCCGTTGATGGTGATATTGGTTCGTGTGGCGTCGGACCCGCGCACGCGAATGCCGGAGTAGCCGATGCCGTTGCCCGCGTCTGAGGTGGAGATTACGTTGGCCAATGACTGAGTGAGGAAGGGGATGTCGCGACCCAAATTTTCAACGGTCAATGGATTTTTTTGTTGGATGGATATCACCACGCTGCTGAGGTTGCTCCGAGGTTTGCCCAGGTTCACGGCGTTGACCATGGCCGCTTCGATGGCTTCTATATCTGTGGCGGTGTCGTCTGGTGCTGATGTGGGTTGGACGGGCTCAGATTTATTGGTCGCGGATTTGGTGGTCGCGGTATTCGCTGGGTTGTTTGCAGCAGGGCCATTGGCATTGGATTGCTGTGCCGATAGGTTGTTGAAAGCGGGTCCCAGTAGGACGAACAGCAGGGTGAAAATGGTTGGATTTTTCATGGATGAATGGTTTTTTCATCCGGAGCACAGCCAAAGGGGCGGTGACATTTCCTTGCGCAGGCATTATCCTGATCAAGTTGGCGGGTATAATCTCAGCGCTCTGATAGAGGCACCCCGAATGATGCTACAAAGATAGGGTTTGCATTGTATTTTTGTTGGTAATGGAAAAATTGCATGTATTGGAGGGGAGGGTCAGTGTTAGAATGGCGATTCGTTTGTCTTCACTGCGTTTTGTCTTTTTGGGTTTGCTGTTACTGGTTTTTGGTATGGGCGATGTGCGGGCTTGTGGTGGTCGGTCGCCTTATTTTGGTGAGGGCAGTCAAGCGTTGATTCATCACAGTTATGCGAACGACGGGGAGTTTTTGATCACTCACATGGACATGTGTTTGGCGGTCAATTTTGCCGATAAAACCATCGAGGGTTGGGTAGAATATTCGTTGGTGCATGCGTATTTGCGTGATAATCGCAAGCCGGGTTCGGTGCCACCGGATCATTTCAATCCGATTACAGGAAATCATATTTTGTTGTTGGATCACCGTGACATGGATGTGTTGGGGGTATATGCAGGGGGGAGTTTTGATAAAAAATCGGGGACGTTAAAGAACGGGGCGAAGGGATTGCTTTTTGAGGTGGGCATTGGTGTTGCTGATACGTTGTTGTTTGGAAAACCTCTGGAGATCGAGGTTCCGCGGTCACAATCGAAGATTGTGATTCACTACAAGACCCGGCCTTCGGCCGGGGCGCTTCAATGGCTATCGCCCGCACAAACCTACGATCAAACACATCCATTTTTATTCAGTCAGAGTCAGGCCATTCTCGCCCGCACTTGGATCCCGTTACAAGACAAACCCAGGGTTCGGTTTACTTACACTTCGGAGGTGAAGGTGGTGTGCGGCGCCGCAGGCGCCGCTAAAATTGGCGCTGATGGTAGCAGAACAAGCGCAACAGATTGCATCGGAGTAGAAGATCCGGATATCAATCCAACCGATTTCAACGTGGTGATGAGCGCCGTGAAGTTGGGCAACCCGGAGGGTGATATCGTATCGAACAACAAAGTGCATCGCTTCGAACAGAAAAAACCCATCCCCAGCTACCTCATGGCCATCGCTGTAGGCTCGTTTGGATACAAATCGCTCGGAAAAAATACCGGGGTTTACGCCGAACACAAATTGCTACAAAAAGCGGCTTGGGAATTTGCCGACCTCCAAAAAATGGTGGATGCAGCTGGTGAAATGTTTGGCGAATATGCTTGGGGCGATTACAATGTGCTGGTGCTGCCGCCGAGTTTCCCGTTTGGGGGCATGGAAAATCCGGTGGTGACGTTTGCCACGCCCACCATCATCGCGGGGGATAGAAGTTTGGTGAGTTTGCTCGCCCATGAATTGGCCCACAGTTGGAGCGGAAACCTGGTAACCAATCGCACCTGGGACGATTTTTGGCTCAATGAAGGCTTCACCGTTTACGTGGAATCGCGCATCATGGAGCAGTTGTATGGGAAAAATTATGCCGATATGCTGCGGGTGTTGGGCAAGGGGGAACTCGATAAAACCTTGGGTTGGATGCTAAAGGAAGCGCCGGAAGATTCTCATTTGCGCTTGCATTTGGGGGATCGCGATCCGGATGAGGGCCTCACGGATATCGCTTACGAGAAGGGTCGTTTCTTTCTGATGATGTTGGAGCAATTGTATGGCAGAGCGGCGTTTGACGAATTTTTGAACGGTCATTTTCGCAAATACGCGTTTGGCACGGTGACCACCGACCTGTTTTTGGCCGATTTGAAGGCTTTTCACGAGAAGCAGGTGACTGGGAATGTTGTGGGTCCTTTGCCGACTTGGCGTGATTTTGAGCCGCGCGTGATGGCGTGGATTGACGGTGAGGGTTTACCGGTGGGGAAGGTTCTTGGCGGTGCCCAAGGTGGTGAAAATAACGTGGCAAAAGGTTTACCGGTGGGTGGTTTTCCAGTATTGGAGAGCATGGAGTTTGAGCGTGTGGAGCAGCAGGTGTCGAAGTTTTTGTGGAGCGGTGAGCCCTTGCATCCCGGTTACTCCATTCCTTGCGATGCCTCGGTGATCGATACCAGCGGGTTTACCACCCACCATTGGCTGCATTTGCTGCGGAAGTTGCATACGCGTACGGATGGATCGCCCGGACGGTTATCGCGAGAAGAGATGGCTGGTTTGGATGCCCGTTTTCATTTTACCCAAACCCAGAATGCTGAAATCGCTTGCGATTGGTTTGTACTGTCGATTCAGAGCGATTATAGACCTGCCTACCAAGCGAT
>CANHGC010000094.1 GCA_947460045.1 Bacteroidota bacterium
AATTGGGTTTTGGTGATTTCTTCCTGATTGAACAGCTGGCTCAACCAATCTTCCTGTTCAGGCAATGAAACCACGAGATATTCTTTTATTTTGGATTTTCTCGCCGCCGATACAATGGCCCTGTTTAAGCCACCAAAATCATCAATCAATCCCACGGACTTGGCATCAACCGCAGAATAAACCCGACCTTCGGCCAATTCCGCAACACGTTCCTTGCTCATTTTTCTGCCCATAGCAACGGTTGTAATGAAATCATCGTAAATGGAATTGATCATGTTTTGCATCATGGCTTTTTCCTTTTCATTCAATTCGCGATCGGGTCTCCATCCCGCAGAAACTGAACCCAAATCAACGGTTTCGTAATTCAATCCCAATTTCTCACCAAACAATTGTTGTGTGTTGGGCAATAAAGCAAACACGCCAATGGAACCAGTGATGGTGTTTGGCAAGGCAAAAATACTATCAGCCACGCAGCCCATGTAGTATCCGCCGCTGGCAGATACATCGCCAAACGAAACGATAACGGGTTTCACTTTTTTGCATGCAATGATTTCATGTGCCATTTCGTCGGAAGCATATGCGCTGCCTCCGGGCGAATTGATGCGAATGACAATGGCTTTGATATCCGGATCGTTTTGAGCTTTGTGTAATGTTTTGATAAAGCTGGAACTGCCGATTTGCTCGTCGGGGTTTTGTTTGCCCGGTAGGATGTCGCCCACAGCATAAATAACCGCAATTTTGTTTTCGCTGTACTCATATGGATCTGCGTCTTTGGCGTATTTCCCAAAGGCAAACCACTTCGCTTTTTCTGGGTTTAGCTTGCATGTTTTGGCCAAGTCAGCTTTTGCCTCTGTTTCGTAATTCATGGCATCAATCAAACGAAGTTGCAATGCATCTTTGGGCATTTGTGCTTTTGCATTCATGGCGATAGACCAAAGTGAATCCATGGGCAATTTTCTGCTTTTGGCCACTTGCTCCATTTGATACCTATACAATGATGTGATGTATTGGGTGACTTGAAAGCGATTTTCTTCAGACATCTTATTTTGGATGAATGGTTCTACCGCACTTTTGAATTTACCCACTCGAAAAACTTGGAAATCAACCCCCAATTTGTCGAAAAGACCCTTATACATCACAAATTTTGATGAAATACCATCAATTTCAAGCATGCCCTTGGGGTTGCAAACAATTTTGTCACAAGCCGAAGCGATATAGTAACCCATTTCAGAGAACAAACCACTGTAGGCAACAACGGGTTTGCCTGATTTTCTGAAGCCCAAAATGGCATTTCTAATTTCTTCGGCTGTGGCCATTCCACCTGCATACGCCCCGCAATCCAAATAAATGCCTTTCACATTGTTGTCCGATGCCGCTTTTTTTAGTCCATTGATGATGTCGTTCAAGCCAACGCTTGGATTGGCATCTCCACCTGTGGTTAACAAATCGTTCAAGGGGTTGTTCGAAGTTCTTTCCGATACATCGCCCACAATTGTCAGGTTCAGGATACTGGCTTCGGTTAAGACAGTATTTTCGTTTGAGCCAATTTTCGAACTCAGGCCAGAAAATAAAAATCCGAAAACCAATGCGATGGAAATAATTCCCAATGCAAATCCACCGAGCAACGTAATTAGGTATTTAACAAAAGTTTTCATGAACAGAAATACAAAGATAATCCATGAAGAATTTCCAAGGTGTACCATTCGTTAAATCTCTTGCAATGAAGGATGAAAATATCTGTTCCTTAGATGTAACTTTGGCCTCATAATTGTATTTATCGTAAAAATTGAATCATGAATAAATCACTGCGCAGTACTTTGTCGTTCTTTTTCGCCTTGTTAATCATCAACACGGCTAAATCTCAACAGCCCCTTGGATTGGTTGTTGGCGATTTTAATACCCCATATTCGGTGAACATGAATCCGGCCAATGTAGCCAGTCAGTATCGCAACAGAGCCTATGTAAATTGGTGGGGGAGCAGTTTGGATGTTCAATCCAGTTTTGCCAATGCGAGCGGTTGGAACAGGAAGCCCGCAAGGTTAACCATGACGCAGAATTGGACGCCCAAGTCTGAGAATGAAAATTGGAGCATGAACTATCTCAATGAAACGTATGGTCCTTCTTTATACGTGATGGCCGATCGCAAAGTTGGATTTGGTTTGGGTATGAAAGGGGTGGCAGGGTTCAATTTTTCAGGGGTGAATCCTGATTTGGGTAATGTGCTGAAAAACGGTGCAGCGGGATGGACAAATTTGAGCGGAAATACCGTGTCTCAAACTTCTCCATTTGCGTTTAATACCGAAAAATATCAAGAATGGTACCTGTCTTTTGGTTCTTATGCCGGCGATGCGAATTACGCAAAAGGCATCAAGGCATTCAAGTGGGGAGTAACCACAAAAATGCTTATTGGTATGGGAGCGGCGCATTTGAGTGCATCGGAATTGAACATCAAATCGGAAGGAAATAACAAGTTCATTATCAATGATTTGTTGGCCAATTACAGTTATACAGACCAATCATCGGCCAGCAATACTATGGTAAGGCCATTGGGTTTGAAATTTGATTTGATGACAGGATTTGGTGCGGGTATGGATGTGGGTTTTGTATATGAATATCGCCCCGGACTTGAAAATAGTTACAGCGGAATATCACAATGCGATAGGGAAATGGCGAGGACGTATCGTTGGAAATTTGGTGCAAGTTTAACCGATATCGGGTTTATTTCATACGACGGATCTTCTTACTCGGTGACAGCCAAAAACGTAAACTACACTGCTGTGGGCGATGTGTTTCAGATCGATCAAATGTATGGGTCAAATGCCAATCCGGCTGTGGGGCAATTCGATCAAATGGGCAATATGGCATCTTCCTTGGGCTCTACGCCTAAATCAACATTTACGTCTTACACCCCGATGGCATTGAACATGCAGTGGGATTACCGCTCAGGGAAATGGCATTTGGGCGCTTATTGGATACATAATTTAAAGCCAGTTGATATGCCAGGTTTGAGAAGAGCTTCTACCTTTAGTGTGGTGCCGAGATATCAAACGGAGCGATTGGAGTATGGTTTTCCAGTATCCTTCGTCCAAAACTACAGCACCCTCAATGTAGGTGGTTATTTGCGGGTGGGGCCATTGATTGTTGGTTCGAACAATTTGGCTGGTTTGGGACAATTTTTAAACAACAGCGGTACACAATCACCCAGTTTTTATATTGGTATTCGTTCCAAAATTGGTCATTGCTCTCGCGAGATTTATGATGAGTCTGATATGGTTTATACGGATTCCACTGTTGTTGATTCAGTATATGTAGAAGAACCCTATTTACCAGATACAGTAATCATCAAAGACACCATTGTTTTGAGAGACACCATTGTTAAAACTGAGGTGAAAACAGTGATCAAGCGCGATACCGTAGTGGTAACCAAAAATGTGAATACAACCACAAAGGATCCAAGTGTGTTGCAAGCCCTGAATGATTGTCAAAAAAGAGAAGCGGATTTAAAAAAGCGACTGACCGAAATTGAAGCCAGAGAAGCGGCATCGAACAATAAAAACAAAGTTTGTGAAACAGATTTGCAGAAGTGGAAAGCCGAGGCGGAAAAATGCAAATTGGAATCGGATAGAATCAAAGCCGAAGGTGATAAAATCAAGGCAGAATTGGATCGCTTGAAAGCCGAAAATGACCGTTTGAAGGCCGTTGCGCTGACACCCGTTGATAAACAGGCCAAGCGATGTGATAGTTTGTTGCTCATCGAACTGTTGAAGAACCAAAAGTTGCAAGTTGAATTGGCGGATGCCAAAAAAGCCACTGCGGATTGTAATGCCAAATTGTTGGATGCTTTGAACAAAGCCAAGTTGTGTGAATCGGATTTGGCCAATGAAAAGAATAAATCGAATCAATTGGCTGTAGAATTGGCCAATGCCAAAAAACAAATTGAATCGTTGTTATCGGATAAAAAGCGATTGGAAGACCAATTAAAGGCAGTGCCATTGGGCGAGGATTGTACACCTTACAAAAACAAAATCGCTGAATTGGAGAAATTGTTGGCTGCTGAACGGTTGAAGACGGCTCAGTTGACAGCGGATTTGGGCAATTGTAACAAATCTTTGGAGACTTTGAAGGCACAATTGGCGGCAGAACAAGCCAAAGTCAAGAATTTGGAGTTGAAAAATGCTGATTGTGACAAAGCCAAAGCGGCCTTGCTACTTGAATTGGAAGCTGCCAAGAAGAAGGTTACAGAACTTGAGGAAAAACTCAAGACGAATAACACTGGAAACGATTGCAGCAAGACCCGCGATTCTTTGAATCAAGCACTTATTGATTTGGAGACATCAAAAAATGCGTATGATGCTTTGATGGCTGAATACCAAGATTGTTTGAAGACCTCAAAATCCTACAAAGACAAACTGAAGGCTTGTGAAGACAAACTGGCAGCGGGTTCATCGGATGCATCGGCATTGGATGCATTGAAGGCCGAAATCGCCAAGTTGAAAATCACCATCACCGAGTTGAATGGGGAAGTGGCTGCGGGTAAAAAGAGTTTGGAGGCCTGTCAAGAATCGCTTAGCGAAAAGGATGCATTGATTCAATCGCTTCAAGACCAATTGAAAGGGAAGAACGCTGATATTTCGGCATTGCAATCACAACTTAAAACGGCGCAAACTCAATTGAATGATGTGAAAGCGCGATTGGCGAAATGTGAAGAGGAAAAAGCCAATATGGGAACATCGAACGAACCAACTGGAACTGGAACCGGAACTCAAGGTGGCGGTATCTCACCGAGTTCGCCCGGTGGCAATTGAAACTGAAAGAGAGGGACTTAAAATCCCAAACGAACGATTGAAGTGATCAGCTGTGAATATCAGAAGCTTCCGTAAATTCTGATATTCAATCTTCTGCCGGTGAGATAATCAGGTACACCGTATCGATTGTTTTGGAGGTCTTTTACCCAACTGTAGCCAATCACGTTGTTGATGGCCAGTAAGTTGAAGATGTCGATGCTCATCCAAGCCTTATTCAATCCCAAGCGAGTAACCCATGGGTGTTGTTCGGGCTCAAAAATCTTACTAAATCCAATGTCAACCCTGCGATATGGAGGTATCACGTTGGGCGTTTCGGTATATCGGGCATTGCCATCCAAATAATAGGGGATGCCTGTGCCGATGTTTAAACTCAGATTCACGCGCACGCTAGGATTGTTTGGCATTTGATCTTGAAACACCACACCCAAATTCACTCTGCGGTCTGTTGGACGGCGTAGGTAGTTGGTAATCACTTCTTCCTGTGTTTTGTCGCTGATATAAGTGATTCTTTCTTTGGTTTGCATGATGCCCAATGTGAACCAACTTTCCAGCCCATCGGTAAATTCACCATACAATCGTTGATCGATGCCCCACGCATAGCCCGTTGCTGAGTTTTGGGCGTAATAACGAATTCTGATATTATCGAACAAGTAAGGAACCAAGTCTTGATAGTTTTTGTAATACGCTTCGGTGGTGTATTTGAATTTTTTCGTTCCAGCGTAGATGTATCTTTCAAAACCAGCCACCAAGTGGTAACTCTTTTGTGATCGCAATGATCGATTGATTTGGCCGTCGAATCCCCTTAACTCTCTGAAAAATCCGGGCTGGTGATAGGCTCCGGCGGCAAATTTGAACAACACATCGGGGCGTTTTGTGGAATCCACTCGCTGGCGTTCATTGAAGTTTTTATTGGGCTCCCAACTGAGACTCATGCGCGGCATGGCGATCCATTCCTGATTCAATCCCCAATATTGGCCCCGAATACCCGCATTGAGCCAAATCTGTTCGCGTTTGCTGATTCTCCATTGACCCGCCAAATGTGCTTTGGCCCTGATGGATTCGATTCGATTTTTCGCTTTGATGAAATTGTCGAACAAAATGGTATCACCCATTGCACCCCACGGGGCGATGTTATAGTCGTTGCTATCGTTGTAGTACCATTCGGCGATTTTGTCGTTCACGGTTTCATGGTTCACCCGAACGCTGTAATGCCATGAAAATGGATCCGTATTTCGGCCCACATTGCCGGTGTGCGCAAATTGCGTTACTCCCGAAACCATGCGATTTCTTCCGTGATCCAAATAATATCCATATCCCAATGTTTTCAGGGGTTTTCCGTATGTTTTTGAGCCAAGATCACGATCGAGCTGACTGAGTGAATAGGCGCCTTCAACATCAAATTCTTCCTCTTCCGCTATGGCCGTATGGTTAACCATCCACTTGAATTCGTTGCGAACATTGGCCTTATATCTTAAGGTTAAGCTACCCATTCCGTATAGGTAGTTCAATGCCTCTTGGCCCGCCATACCCACATTGAGTTGAAATGCATTTTGAACCGTTCCGAAAGTGCTGGTCCGGCTAGTGGGGTTGAGCTGGTATTCGTTGCTGGCCAGGTTTCCTAAAAATTCGATCGAAGTTTTACGACCCAATTTATAAGTGACCAAACTTTGCACATCAGAGAATCTCATGGAATAATTGCCATTCACATCCAAGGATTTGGT
>CANHGC010000095.1 GCA_947460045.1 Bacteroidota bacterium
GTTTGAACCTGGCAATTTCGAAGCGGAATTGATCGAGGCCGGCATTTTCGGTGGAGAAGCCGAATTACAACAGCGCTGGTTGGATAAAGTAGTGCCTTTGTTGGAATCTTTTGGGTATATCGTACCCAAGGCGGAAAACACAGAAGCGGCTTTTGGCGGGCGCCACGGAATCCATACGCCTCATTTGCAGCCATTGTTAGATGAAATGACCGAAGTATTTAGCATCGATCCAGGTGCCGATTGGTAATCCCATCAAACCACTACCCTTTTAACAAACCATATCCTTACGATGCCCGAATCCATCAAAGCACTCCTGGAAACCGTCATGGATCCAGAAATACCCACCATTTCCATTGTGGATCTGGGCATCGTCACGGAGATCGCATCGCCCCAACCCGGCCATGCCATCATCGAACTAACACCCACCTTCAGTGGCTGTCCGGCCCTGCGCATCATGGAGCAGATGGTGCACGACAAACTCGCGGAATCGGGATACACCCACATCGAGGTAAAAACCACGTTCAACAAGCAGTGGAACACCAACATGATTTCGGAGAAAGGACTCATCGCCCTGAAACAACACGGACTGGCGCCCCCACCCAAACACGATGGCTACATTGAGCTGGATGTGCTGAGCGACACCCCGTGTCCTTATTGCAATTCGCGCAACACAGAGATGCAGACCCCTTTCGGACCTACCCTTTGTAGGAGCATGCACTATTGTAAGAATTGCCTGAATGCCTTTGAAGCGTTTAAGCCGGTGAGCTAAAATATCATCGATTCAAAACCCATCGCACACTGTATGGGTTCCCTTGTATCAACATCTCGGCTACGTAAACCCCGTTGGCAAGGCCTGGGTTGATTGTTACGGGTTGGTTCGACAACAATCCTTTGGATTTCCAAACACATCTGCCTGCAGCGTCGATCAGTCCCATTTCAAACGTAACAGCTGTTGGCCACAACAACGTAAACCCTTCAGATTGACCGGGATTGGGAAAAAGCACGGGTTGTTTGGGGGCCAAATCCAAGGTATTGTATGTGGGCTCATGCTTCATGCACCAATCGTCCATTTTTTTCCAAGCAGCATGCGATTGAAGTATACCGCCGGTAACCGTTTTGTTCGATAGGCTGGCGTTCTTCTCAACCGAGGTCAGTATCCATTCCCGCATCAAACCAATGGCACTGTCGGGATTCACTTGCATCAAACTCAGATACGTTTTACAAACCACCGAATTCAACCAAACAGCGGTTCCAGCCACCATGGGCGCAGCGAAAGAGGTTCCCGACGCGCTCTTATACGGATTGTTGGGGGAATTTTGTAATGGCGAAGTGGTATACACATCGTCACCGGGCGCTGCCAAATCAATGGAAACCTTGCCATACCCGGAATTCACCCATTGCTTATCCAAGCCCGTGCTAGAGGTTACTATCAACGCATCGGAGGGACATAAACTGGGAATATCGCCCACAACTTCTACGTTGTTATTGGCATTGGTGGTTGCAGACACACTCACGATGCCCACACTTTTTAGCGAATCGAACAACTCGCACCACAGCGGCGTTTCGATGGGAAAGGTATTATCTAAACCAACCGACATGTTCACGGCCACCACATTGATGCCTTTTTGTTTGTTCGATGTGAGCCAGAGTTTCTTTTGGCGATACACGTAAAGCATGGATCGAATCACCCCCAAATCGCTGGACACCCCTTTCGACGCATAACAGTGCAAAGGGAGAAGTTTGGCGTTATAGGCCACGCCAGAGATGCCCAATTGGTTGTTCGATGCAGCCCCCAAAACGCCCGCTACTTCGGTGCCGTGACCATAAAAAACGGATTCTTTGTTAAACACTTCCGCCGAAGAATCTCCGCCATTCCAACCGAAATAATCGTCTGTGTATCCATTTAGATCATCGTCTTTCCCGTTCCAGGGTATTTCGCCACGATTGATCCAAATATTGGGTTTGAGATCCGGGTGTGAGGTATCCAAACCATCATCCAAAACGGCAACCACCAGGGTATCGCCCCAACGATTCACCGCACTAACGCCATTGCCCCAGGCATCGGGCATTTGGATCACTTGTAAATATTTTTGATTTGAGAGCAGCGCATCGTTGGGCAACCAGGACCTTCGATGCAATTCATGCACGCCTTGAAAAGTAAATCTAATGCCTTGTTTCGCAGCTTCCATCGCCAATTTTTCCAATTGATTTTCCGTGGCGATGACTTCGTACAATCCAAATGCGGCATCCACACTTTTATGGGTGACACCTGATGTTTGGAGCAAATTCTGCTGTTGGCATTTTACCAAAAACACCTTTGGGATATCGGAAGTGGGTGGATTGAACGCCGTAAAACCTGTTACTGATGCAGAAATGCTGGCTTTTGCCTCAACCACCATTGCTATGCATAGGATGGCGAACAATCCCAAACAAATGGCTCTCAAACGATATGGAATTGGCGATTTCATTGTTGGTGGTTTCATACAAAAATAAAGCCCCGATCGCAGATCGGGGCTTTATTTTATAAAATGGGATAAAAAGATTACTTATTTGCCTCCACCGGTGGTTGTAGTCGGCGCAGTGGTAGTTCCTGCTGCGGGGGTTGCTGTAGTTCCAGCGGCCGAAGCACTTGAAGCTGGCGTAGTAGCTGCCGCACCTGTTGTTGCTTTGGGCTTATTGGCTTTGGCTTTCACTTTAATCAAGTAATCATCAAAACGCTTTTTCACATCGATGGTAACTTGATCATCGGGCACCAACTCCAACACTTTGCCATAGTAGTAACTGGCTCCCTCATAGTCTTTCTTTTTCTGAGCGTAATAGGCCATGTTTCTGTAAGCATTTTCACGATCCGCCTTAAACTTAACCAGCTGTGTTGAGTCCAATTTGCCCATCCAACGCTCAAAAGCCTTCGTCACGTTACCTGTAGAATCTACAGGATCCAAAGAAGCCCATGTGGTTGCAATCAAATAGTAACCAGACAAATAATTGGTATCTTGAGTAATCAACTCATTGAAAATGTTCAAAGCTTCACGCTGACGTTTGATGTTGGCCAAGCAACGACCTGAGTAGAATAAATCCACAGAATTGAGTTTTCCCGCTTGTTTTTTGCGCTTCAATTCCAAAATGCCATAGGCTTGCTCATAGTTTTTACCATCGAAATACATCTTCTGGGCCATTTGATAGGTATTGGCACCCGCTTTTGAAGTGTCAATCAACGCCATTGTCATCAAGTTATAACTCTCCACAGTTCTCATTTTGCGTGCTGTGGTATCGGTGGTAGTTAATCCGTATCTGTAGGTCAAAACCGCTTTGAAGAAGTTCTCACTTGGGATCAAACTGCGGCTCAAGGGCTTCACATACAATTCTTCGTAGTTTTTGAAGAAATAGTTCAACCCTGAATCGATGAGGGCTGAATCAGCCAATCTGCGCTTTGCTTTTTCTTTCGAAGCGATGGCGTAAGCGATGGTTCCATAAATTGAGGGAATGGATTTTTTCGCCAACAAATTCTTACCTTCTATGATACAACGATCCAAATCACCACCCAAATACAAGTTTTGAACGTAAAACTTCCTGGCTGTGATATTGTCGTTCCGTCTCAAATATTCTTCGTAATAAAACACGGCAGAATCACGCTCTTTCAACATGGAGAACACTTCGGCTTTTTGGCGATATGCTGGTGCATAGTTCAAATCCAAAGCCAAGGCTTCGTCTAACTTCGAAATGGCCAAAGTACCGGCGTTGGCGCGAGCGTATACTTTTGCTTGGCGCATCAACGGACGTGGGTCTGTGGTGGCATCGTAACCAGCCACAATGTACTGTTGAATGGCGTCTGAAGAGTTTGTGGGGTTATTGATGATCATCGCATCGCCCAACAAGATCTTCGCTTCGAAATCGTTGTTGCTGATTTTCAAATAATCAATGGCACGTGCACCGTATCCCTTCAACTGTTCAGGGCTACCGAATTCAACCAACAAATACGCCCTGGCGATTTCTTTGTTCACCAAAGGACGGACTTTCTTCTTGGCCATAGAGGCTTGAGCGAAGAAGGCTTCGGCACCTTGCACGTTGTGTTTGCGCAATTCCATATGACCTTTACCCACCAAATTCAATGGGAATGTAGGGGCGATGGCCAACCCTTGATTGAACATATTCAAAGCATTCAAAGAATCGCCTTTGGCCAAGAAATTCAATGCTGCCCAATAGTAATTGTCGCCCACCTTGGGCTTTTTAGCGATTAAGCTGGAATACACTTGCTCGGCCTTTTCGAATTCTTCGTTGCGCGAAAATTTTTGGCCGTCTGCCAATGTTTGTGCTGCAACAGATCCAACCCAAAGTACAGAACTAAGAATGAGAGAAACAGTTATCTTTTTCATTTTGATGCAAAAAAACTATGTAAATGTTATATATGTGTTACGTTTTTCAAAAATTGTTCCAAAAGATGCTCAATTCATGAGTTGAATGGTTCTTGCAGGAGGAATCGCCGGCGAAAGTCCCGATTTTTTCAATAAAATTTGGGCACTTTGATCGCAGCAGAACGACAAAAATCCTTGTGCCAATCCAGAGTACCCTTGTAAATCGTAACCCATCAGGGGTGCCACAAACGGATATTGCTTGGCATAAACTTGTGATTGGTAGGGCAAATGGTATTCTTTGGTGGAATCGTTTTGCACGGCGAGCACCTTCACCGATTTTCTCAGGTGTTTGGCCAATGTATCGCCGCGATCTGCTATCCAATTCATGCCCACAAACCCCATCGCCCCAGGATGTAAATTCACATATTTGAACACCGCAGTGGGTCCGCTCAACTGAACAAATTTGGGTGGGCGTACTGCTTTTGATTTTGCACCCACTTGGCGATGCTGATACCAATCATTCAAATAATTATAGGCCAAATCGCCTTTTACAAACACCCATTCCAAGGATTGTGATGCCATGCCTCTCCAACCGCGAATTTCTCCAGACATCATACCCGCCAAAGAATCTTCTCTGAGGCCGTTGTTTGGATTGCTGCGATTCACCAGAAATGCCGTTGCCGAACTGCCCACAATGTGAGACCGTACTTTTATCTGTCGGGTTTCCAACTCCCTCACCATCGTGGTATCGAACAGATAATTGATGTACAACGCCGTAATCTTTTTGTCTCTCACCCCTTCCAAAATCTGCATGGGCGATAAATATCGAGGCTGGATGTGCGACTGTGGATAGAGTTCATGAAAACGATGTATGAGTTGCGCAAACATCAAACTATCATTGATATCGATGGCAATTTCCAACTCCCCCTTCGTGGGAATGTCATTTCTCTTGCCTTTGTGCTCCATATCGAGGCAAGACGACATCAAAACCACGGCCAAACTGCAAATCAAAAATGCTTTATTCATCGGCGTTTTTGCGAAACAACAAATATCCATTGAGTGCCCGAAAGCTACCCCAAACAACCAAAAATACCACGATGGGGGTTGATCCATAACCCATCACATTGATATCGCCCTTCATATAAAAAACAGCAGCGAACATCCAAAAAGCCAAGGCGGAAATCCAATGATACCAGTGATTTGTTTTAAACATAGTACAAAAATAAACGAAAAGGGGCCGACAAATGTTTTGTCGGCCCCTTTAAATGAAAATCGTTTTATGTGAATTACTTCACCATCATGGTTTTGCTTACGCTGCTACCACCGGCAATCAAGGTGTAGGTATAGATTCCTGTAGACAAACCTTCACTTGTGATGGTTAACTCATGGTTTCCTTTGTACAAATTGCTGTGAGTTTGGGTTTTCACCAAAGCACCCATTGCATTGCGCACTTCTACTTTGATATCGCCTGGCTTGGTCAAATAAACCATCACATTGGTTTCGTTGCTAAATGGATTGGGGTAGTTTTGATTTACCACCAACACTTCACCAGTATTTGGCTTTTCAACGTTGATACCATAAAGCATACCAATGCTACCGTTTAAAATTTCAGTTACTGGGATCGCTTGATAGTTGATCAAGTTCAATACCACGGGGTGGTTACCAAAAGAACCTGAGTTGTTTTGCAAGTTGGTACCTGCGATTTCATCTTGCTGCCAAGTCATGTGCAAGAAACCATTGGCAACACGACAGGTTGAAGCAAAGTCATCCTCACGACCCAAAACTTGGGTTACGTTTTGTGGCAAACTCCAAGTTGCACCGCCATCTGTAGAATAAACTACGCCGATATCACGGAAGTTGGCGCCCAAATCAGACAAATCTTGTTCGATGGGCACACTGAATAAGCAATACAAATTGCCGTTTGCATCCATTGCTGTAGAAGGTTGGCGAAGTGCTGAAGTACTTCCCAAACGGGCTACGGTGCTCATGCCTGATGGCACGTTTCCAGATGTCAAAGCTGAGTAGGTGGCTTGCTCCAAACCGTTGATGCCATCTTGATCGCGATCGAACTGACCACCTGAAGCAATCAAAGTAGTTTTGTCAGTGGCTTCAGACCAATGCATCATACCTTGTGTACCGGGATAGAA
>CANHGC010000096.1 GCA_947460045.1 Bacteroidota bacterium
GATTCGATATACTCTTTGGTTCCATCCACAGAATTTCCAACTGCAATCACCATTTCATCGCATAGGGGCAATACCGATAATAAGGCCTCCCTTAACGGATAATCGGCTTGAACCAGATTTCTAGCTATTGTAAAACCGGCGACTTTCATCTTTTCTTTCTATCAACCATCGATCATCTAAGCGCGGAGCATAACTCACCTGCATATCATCCAACATTTCTCTCACTTCGTTTGTAAAATTCAATCCTGCGCGAGAAACCATTCTTACGGTCATATTTTCATCGGCATCGTAAAAATTGAAATACAACGGGCATTTTCCGGGGAATTGCGACAACACATGACTCACAATTTGCTGCTTACCCAGTTCTAAATCAGCGGGATTCATATCGATTTGAATGGATTTGTAAATGGTTAACGGATCGATGTCTGAAACCAATTGCATATTGTGAATATTCACTCGCATTTCATCTTTGGACTTGGAATAATCGGTTTGACCTTGGATCAACAAAATATAATCTTTATCCATCAGATGCTTGAATTTCAGATACTTATCTTTAAACATGGAAATCTCAACAGTACCTGAATAATCCATGAAATTGAATCTGCCGTAGGGATTCCCCATTTGACTCATGAATTCTTTTGAAAAGGTGATGATTCCCATCATTTGAAAAACTATGGGTGTTTTGTTCTCGAGGCTTTCGCGATACTCTTTCACGCTACTGGTCACAATGCTATCATAGATGAATTTAAAATCATCCAAAGGGTGCTTACTCAGGAATACCCCAACCAATTCTTCTTCCTCTTTGAGTTCTTCCAAAAGCGTCAATTTATCAACTTGAGGCAACTTGGGTTCCTCATTCGCCAAATTCGCACCGCCTCCAAACAACCCCATTTGTCCGCTGAACTTTTCTTGCTGAATGCGCTGTCCATAGCGAAGGGCCAGTTCAATGCCATTCACCCCATTGGCATCTTCTTTCACGTACTGAGCCCGGTGATATCTCGGATCAAAATCAAACACCCCTGCCTTTGCCATTGATTCAACGGTTCTTTTGTTCACCGCGCGCAGATTCACACGGGTGGTTAAATCAAACAAACTTTTGAAAGCACCATTTTTATCGCGGTCTTTGAGAATTTCCTCCACCGCGTTATCGCCCACGCCTTTTACAGCACTCAACCCAAATCGGATTTGACCGCTTGGCGTTACCGTAAACACATTTCTGCTTTCATTCAAATCCGGCCCCAACACTTTGATGCCTTGTCTATGGCACTCTTCCATGTAAAAGGTGATCTTTTTGATATCGCCCATGTTGCTTTTTAGCACCGCAGCCATAAACTGAGCGGGATAATTGGCTTTCAAATAGGCTGTTTGAAACGCGATTACAGCATAACAGGTTGAATGCGATTTGTTAAAAGCATATTGGGCAAATTCTTCCCAATCCGAATAGATCTTTTCCAACACCTTTTCTGGAAAGCCTTTTTCAAGTGCACCCGACATGAAATCACCTTTCAACTTATCGATGATGTCCTTGTTCTTTTTACCCATCGCCTTTCTGAGTTCATCGGCTTTTCCCTTTGAAAATCCCGCCAATTTCTGACTCAGCAACATCACCTGCTCTTGATAAACGGTGATGCCATAGGTTTCGCGCAAATAATCCTCCATTTCAGGCAAATCAAACACCACGGGTTTTCTGCCGTGTTTTCGATCAATGAAGTCTGGAATGTACTTCAACGGACCTGGGCGATATAAGGCGTTCATGGCAATTAGATCGCCAAAATGCGTGGGCTTAAGTTCACGCATATATTTCTGCATACCGGGACTTTCAAACTGAAACACCCCATTGGTTTCGCCCTTTTGGAACAGTTCGTATGTTTTTTCGTCGTCTAAGGGAATTGTATCGAGATCAATGACATCGCCTACAGTTTCTTTGATTAAATGGATCGCATCTTTCATGATGGTAAGGGTACTCAAACCCAGAAAATCCATTTTCAACAAACCCGCTTTTTCAATTTGGTTTACATCATATTGCACCTGAATCCATTGCGATTCCTTGGACAATGCCACAGGCACCAATTCATCAATGTCTTGTGGGGCAATGATAATACCACAGGCGTGAACCCCTGTATTCCTTACGCTTCCCTCTAATTTTTCCGCATCCTTCAGCACTTTGGCGGCATCATCGTTTCCATTGTAAATCTTTTGTATCTCACGAACACAATCGATTTCCTCTGGCTTCAAGTTTTTGGAATCGTCCTTAGAAAGTTCATCGGGATCGGCGTGTAACATGGTTTGAAGGTTCATGTTCCCTACGATCAACTTCGCCAATTTATCGGTATTTGCCAGAGGGTATTGCAACACCCTACCCACATCACGAATGGCACTCTTGGCGGCCATGGTTCCGTAGGTTATGATTTGGGCAATTCTACGTTCACCGTATTTCTTTGCCACATATTGAATGACTTTGTCACGACCTACATCGTCGAAATCAATGTCCACATCGGGCATACTCACACGCTCTGGGTTTAGAAAACGCTCAAAAAGCAAATCGTATTTTACCGGGTCCACATTGGTAATCCCCAAACAATAGGCCACCAAGCTTCCAGCTGCCGATCCACGGCCGGGTCCTACCCATACATCCATCTCTCTTGCAGCGGTGGTAAAATCTTGTACAATCAAGAAGTAGCCGGCAAATCCAGAGTGTGTAATTGTATTCAATTCAAAATCCAATCGCTCTTGCACAGGCGTGGGAATGACACCACCATAGCGCTTTCTACAACCTTCGTATGCGAGGTGTTTGAGAAATACATTTTGATCGTCAAACCCCGTGGGCAAAGCATAGTTCGGCAAAACAATGTCTCTCGATAATTTTGGTGGATCAATGCTAGAAATCAGCCGGTTGGTGTTGTCTAATGCCTCTGGAATGTCTTTGAACAACAACGCCATTTCGGCCTGTGTTTTGAAAAAGAACTCATCATTTGGGAAAGCAAATCGGAATCCTTTTCCGCTTTCTTCATTGTTTGCTTTGGGCGTACTTTGAAACTCTCCAGTATTGATACACAACAAGATATCGTGTGCGTTTGCGTCCTTTTTATCTGTGTAATGTGAATCGTTGGTGGCGATGATGGGCACATTGTATTTCTTTCCCCATCCAATCAATATTTGATTGATGTCTTCTTGCGATATACCCGTTCCATCCAAATTCTCCAATCCATGTCGTTGTAATTCAATGTAATAGTCTTCTCCAAAGATCTTATGCCACTCACAGAACACCTTTTCTGCGGCCTCTTCGCCTTTCCATAAAATCGCTTGTGGAACTTGAGCACCTATACAACACGTTGTGGCAATCAAACCTTCGCTGTATTGTTCAATCAAAGCGCGATCAACCCGTGGATACTTGCTATACAAACCCTCCAAGTAACCCAAAGAACATAGCTTACTCAAATTTGCATAGCCCTGTTGATTTTTTGCCAATAAGAGTTGATGGTATCTTTTGTCCTTGTTCCCCATGGTGAACGACTTCTGAAATCGATCTTCCACAACGTAAAACTCACAGCCAATCACAGGCATCAGGCCTTCTTTGGTAACGGCTTGATAAAACTCAAACGCACCAAACATGTTTCCATGATCGGTGATTGCTAACGCAGGCATACCATCCGCTTTGGCTTTTTTCACCAAACTTTTGATACTTGCCGCCCCGTCGAGCAATGAGTATTGGGTGTGAACGTGTAAATGTGAAAATACTGGCATAGGAACAGAAAACGAAGTTAAAGGAATTGAAAAAAAGTTAAAGGCGATGTGGACAATTTGGAATAACTCAAGGCCCTGATTTCAAACCAAAATCGGACGCATTTCTCCTACTTTTGCAAAGTGTATTTATCGAAGCTACAATTGTACCATTTCAAGAACCACAGCGACCAATCGTTGGGATTTTGCAATGGAATAAACACCATTACAGGTGCTAACGGCATAGGTAAAACCAACATCTTGGATGCAGTTCACTATTTGGCCAATGCCAAGAGTTATTTCAATGGCATCGACAGTCAGATCATCCAACACAATCAAGCCTTTTTTACCATCAAAGGCAGTTTTGAAGGGGAAAGTCCAGCAGACATTTTGGTTCAATTTGAGTCGGGCAAAAAAACCATCAAAAAGAACGACAAAGCATACCCAAGGTTGCTCGATCACATCGGGTTGATACAAACGGTTTTTATCACGCCGTACGACATTGAATTGGCTTTGGGCGGCAGTGAAGATCGAAGAAAATTCATCGATTTGAGCTTGTGTCAGATCGACAAATCCTACCTGCACAATCTCAGTGTTTACAAGAAATCGCTCGACCAACGAAATGCGTTGTTGAAAAACATGCAAGGAAGGCCCATTGACCCAGATTTATTGGATAGTTTCGACGCAAAATTGGTACCCGCAGGAATTCAAATTCACGCCCGGCGAACAGATTTCGTTTCAAAATTTACCGAGTTTTTTATTCCCATTTACCAAAACTTAAGCCAAGGTTCTGAGACCCCGAGCATTCACTACGACAGCCAACTCAACGAGGGCAATTTCGGGGATTTACTGCACAGCAATCAGCGATTGGATACGTTGGCCCAGCGCACGGGCATTGGCATTCACAAAGACGATTTACAATTTGGGTTGGGTGAGTTTCCTTTGAAGAAGTTTGGATCACAAGGTCAGATAAAGAGTTTCATCATTGCCCTTAAATTGGCGCAGTACAAGTATTTTCAATCTATCACAAACACCAATCCCATTTTACTGCTCGATGACATTTTCGAAAAAATTGACGAAAACAGGGCACAACGTTTGATTGAAATGGTGGGCGAATCGGGCTATGGGCAAATCATCATCACAGACACCCATGCCAGCAGGGTTGAAACCCATTTCAGTGGCTTGGTTGCAGAAAAGATGCACCACCACCTAACAGATTGATTTAATTACATATACAAACCCACCATCAAATCAATATCGTGGTATTTGATGGAAAATTTATCAGCCAAATTCTTGTTCGTTAAACTACCTCGGTACAAATAGGTTCCTTTACGAACACCTGCTTTCATCCGCAAAAACTCTCCAAATCCACCCAGCTGAGCCATTTCATCGAGCATCGGAGTAAATACGTTGCTCAACGTATAGCTAGCGGTACGACTCACCCTTGATGCGATATTTGGCACGCAGTAATGGATCACATCGTGTTTGTGAAAGATGGGTTTTTCGTGGTTTGTTACTTCAGAAGTTTCGAAGTTTCCACCGCGATCTATGGCTACATCGATCAAAACGGAATGAGGACGCATAGACATCACCATTTCTTCGGTAATCACGATTGGACTTCTTGCGGTATTTCCCGCCAATGCACCGATGACAACATCTGCGCTAGCCACGGCACTTTTCAGCACTTGGGGTTGAATTGTGGACGTGTAAAGGTGAAATCCAAACGACTTTTGGATTCTTCTCAAGCGATACATGTTGTTATCGAACACTTTTACGTTCGCACCCAAACCCATGGCCGCTTTGGTTGCAAATTCGCCCACTGCACCTGCGCCGATCACTACGACTTGCGTGGGAGGGACACCAGCAAAACCACCTAACAACTCCCCTTTTCCTACATGGGTATTGTTGAGATATTCGGCAGCAATGAGGATGCTTGCGGTTCCAGCAATTTCGCTCATCGCACGAATGATTGGCCTTGTACCCCCGTCATCTTCAAGGTATTCATAAGCCATTGCGTTGATTTTTTTCTCCATCAACTTCCTCAACAACACTGAATCCATTTGATTGATTTGCAGGGCCGAAATCAACAATTGCCCAGTTTTCATCAATTCAATTTCCGACAAAGTGGGCGGATCAATTTTAAGGATGGTTTCACATTGATATACTTCTTTGTTGGAGTACACAATTTGGGCACCGGCTTCACTGAATTGTATGTCTGAAAAATTCGCATTCCTACCAGCGCCTGATTCTATTACGATTTGATGTCCGTTCGATGTAAAATACGCCACCGCGGCTGGCGTTAAAGGAACCCGATTTTCTTGAAAGGTAACTTCCTTAGGAATCCCGATACTCAATCCACCATTTTTATGATGTGTTTGCACAGATTGAGGCAAAGTTTGCGCCTCACTTTCTGGAGATAAGATATTTTTTGACAATGCCACGAAGTGTATATTTTTTACTAAGTCTAAGGTAGTTAAGACTTCCAACAAATCCAATACCCCAACAATTACAAATATACACATTTGTTTGTTGAGTAATTTTTGGCTCAGTCTTTGCTATTAAAAAGATTCCGTGGTTTTCCGCGTTAATTTTGAAACAATGCTAAAAAGATTCTATATAACTGTTGCGTGCCTCTTTGGATTTGGTGCTTCGGCTTTTTCCCAAGCGCCTGTAGACCCAGAAGCCAACAATCATATTTCGAGAATAGATAGTTTAACCCAAATTTTACTGGGCAATATCCCGTCGCACAGTCCGGTTGGATCTAAC
>CANHGC010000097.1 GCA_947460045.1 Bacteroidota bacterium
CAAAGAGAATTGGTGGCGTGATTGAGCTCCGGTCGGGGTTCAAACAACGAAACACTTCTCCGTTTAACACTTTTTAGAATCTGCGATTGGTTTTGCTTTTTCGAGATCAACACAAACCTGCGACTGCGTTCCAACGAATTGTTCGCCAAGGCAACGTCCATGGATGTGGCAAATTGCGCATGCCAGGCCTGATGACTCGTGGGCAACATATCCTCTTCATAAAACACAATTTCATCCCTCGATGTATCGTGCAATGCCCCAACAAAAAGGGTTGAATCTGGCAAGTCAAAGCCTTCCGCTTTCAACTGTTTCCGAACCGCCAAATCATTGGCCATCGCACAAAACAATCGCGCGTTCACAGAGCCCGGACGACCGCAGCAAGCACCGCAATCATAGGCCGAAAAATGGGGATTGTTTACACTGCTGCTGCCATGTCCAACGATGTAAATGAGCGAAGAAAATCGCTTGGTGAGCCCCATACTCTGCAGGGTTGATTTCACAATTGAAACCATTTCATCTTGGGTAAACCCAATTTGCAAGCCATCTTCGAATTGTCCTTCATATACAACTGTAAGCACACTTTGCTTGTGCATGTGTTGAAGCGATGTGGCTGTGGCTGGACTCATGGTTGGCTTGAAAATTTGAAAAAACAACTTAATTGCCGACCAAAAACCCAGTGTTTGGGCAATCAGCAAACCGGGCAACAAAGTATGGGTATGGCGATGAAAATGGGCATCCGTTTTACGCTTATCCTTCACACCCGATGCCTTTACCAAGTGTTTGGGCGTCATGGGGGCAGGACAAAGTTTCGTTTTAAACAAACTGCCCTCTGGCTGATAATAGGTAGCAACGCCAAAAAATCCTGGCGTACCAAACGTGTCGCAGCTAGGCAATTGAATTTCTAAGTGTCTACGCAAGCTGCATTCGCGATCATCGATACAAAAAACCGCTTGATAACTGGGCGATTCAGTTTGATTGAGGCATTCTTTGCGATTTGTCTTATCAGTAAAATCCAAATTATTATTTCTCAATCCATCGATACCTGCCAAAACAGATCGGTAATGCATTTTCTCAAACGCTTTTTGCCACAAAATGCGCAATGCAAATTCCGATGGGTTTGGATTGGGTTTCCCCTTTATGTCGATGGTGTTTTTATGATGTGACAACGGTTTGAAATCAGCGCCCAATTTCATGCAAAGCACATCCAATTCTAACAGGAGCTCAAAATACACGATGTCATGCAGTGAGATCTTTCGCGTATCGAGCAGTCCCATTGGATTCTCTTCGATATTTGCCACGATGCCCGACCAACCTTGGTGTGCAAACTGTTGATCTATGAGGTAACCCTGAAATAGCGACTCATCGCCCACAATTCGGTGCAACAATTCTTCAAGAGTACCTTTTTTCCGAAACAACCAATTCTTTGCTTCTGCGGTGGTGAAAAAACTCGAAAAGCTGTTTTCTTCGATGCTACGAATAGCGTCTAAGAAGCCCATATTTTTCTCAGGAAACTGCCAAATGGCGATTCCTTGATCGAGGTAAGAACACAACACCCTAAACAGACTGGGATGTACCATCGAATCAAGATCGATATTCAAATCTTTCATCCATACCCTTCTCAACCGCCCAATTTGGGGTTCCCCCTGAAACATTGGGCGGGTATGTATCATTTTCTCTAGCCACAGAGTACGTTCACCCTCGAGTTTTTCCTTAGCTATTACTTGTTCAAGTGCTTCAGGAGAAATTTCACCGTGGTGAAATTTCTCCTGAAATTCGCTGAGTGACAGCAAGGTTTTGTATCCAAAACGTTCTTGAGCCTCCAATAAACCCGAGAAGAAGGGCCTATTTTGGAAGGCATGCAATGTATTATGGTGAACAAAATCCTTCAGGGGCGCTTGGGCCGGCAAAAAATGCCTAATCTCCTCCAAAGCTTTTGCGATGGAAGAATCAACATTCACGTGTTTCATGTCGCCCTATTTTGTGTTGCCCATGTGATCCAACCGATTGCTTTTTTCGCGCATTCGGGTTGATAAAGCGTGGTTCGATTTTGAGGTAGGTTTCAGAAGTTCCAAACCCAACACATGTAAATTACCGCCGGCATTCTCAAAATCGTTGCTCAAATGAATCAGGTTATCCATCACTGTATGGTCAACTACATTGCATTGCGTTAAATCCAACTTCAAATTTGAGGAGGTCGTAAATTTATCGATGTGTTTCTTGATACCCAACCAATTTGAAAAAACCGCTGCGCCGGTAACGACGATTGTTTGACCTTGAGTTTGGGCACGAGCTTTAAAGGTTGATTTCAACGGTACCCCTAGGATAAACTGGGTGACCAATTTTACCAAAATACCTACACCAATACCCACCAACAAATCGGTCATGAGTGTTACCACAATCGTTACACAGAATACAATCAACTGTTCCGGACCAATTTTGGCCATCCTACCAAATTCTTTCGGACTTGCCAATTTGAAGCCCACCCCTATAAGCATAGCGGCCAAAGCCGAGAAGGGAATCAAATCAGAAAACTGCAAATCGAGCATCAAGAAAATCAAAATGAAAACGCCGTGAAAGAAATTCGCCCATCGGGTTTTTGCACCATTGCTCACGTTTGCACTACTGCGGGCCACTTCTGAAATCATGGGCAAACCACCGAGCAAAGAAGCCACAACGTTACCAATACCCACGGCGACCAAATCTTTGTTGGCATTGCTCTTTCTGTGATACGGATCGAGCATATCTACCGCTTTCACTGTCAATAAACTCTCCAAACTACCCACCAGGGCAAACATGATTACATATTTGATAAAAACCCCCGTTTGTTGAAATCCGTCGAACCGCTCATTCCATGCCAATGTATGAATGAAATCTTGATCAAAGTGTATTAATTGTCCTTTACCCAATCCCAACAATTTTGCCAATGGGATGGCCAATGTGAGCACCACCAAAGGCGCGGGGATTTTCTTCAGCAGTGGCTGTTTGATGCGAGGCCAAAGAAACACAATCAACAAACTCAGTAATCCCACCACCGCCACTTTGGGATCGATATGCATTAAGGTGTGTGGAATTTCCGACAGCAACTCCATGGGCTCAACGATGGGCTTTCCCAATTCATTCACTGGGTTGATCCCCAACAGCACGTGCACTTGTTTCGACATGATGATCACGCCAATGGCGGCCAACATACCATGAACGGCACTCAGCGGGAAAAAATCCACCAAGGAACCCATTCTGATCATACCAAAAAGTACTTGAAGTACACCGGCCACTAGCAAGGCACCCAGGGCCAAATGCCATCCCAAAATGGAATCGCCCTGACCAAATTCGGCCACACTGCCCGCTACAATCACGATCAAACCCGCGGCAGGACCTTTGATTGTGAGGCGAGAACCGGCAAAGAATGAGACAACCAAACCACCTACCATGGCGGTCATCAATCCCATAATTGGCGGAAAATCACTTGCTTTGGCGATGCCCAAGCTCAATGGCAACGCGAGTAAAAAAACCAGGAAACCTGATAGAGAATCTGCTACTATATTATCTTTTAGCCCTTGGATACCATCCTTCGGCAATGTTGTTTTTTTGTTCATCTTAGATATTTATTTGATACTGAATGGTGAAAGTGGACTTCCGGTTAAGGGTATACAAGTCCGATTGAAATAACTGAATCGCTGGACGATTTGATAGGTCCATTGTTAGTTTGGATTGATTGCCAGGCATCAACCAATTGAGCCCACAACTCCAATTCACGTGTGTTTGATCATTGAATCGCTGATATTTTGTGAGACACTCGGTGGCATACACTTGCAATTGACCATGTTGAGATACATCGCCCAGAAAATCCTGTGGCAACAAATACGCTTGTTGAAAGTAGGCGACTTTTCCGGTTCCAAACATCGGATAAGCGTTGCCATATTGCGAGCCCACATCTTTGGCAAGTCCGGCCACCTGAATACCATCCGCAGGGTTCATGATCCCGTTGAATCTCAAGTAATTCTTGCCGTAATTGGTTGAAAACAAACCGAGATACAAGTGCAAAGCACTACCCTTTTCCCGGTTCAACGGGGCGTCGTAAAACACTTCCATACAGACCAACCTCATGGCTGCATATTGGGTATCTACCGCATTGGTTCCGCTGGCCAAATACCATGTTGCATTGCGTTGGTATATAGCGCCAAGCGACACATTCAACACTTTCTTCTTACCCAAATAAGTACCAGCCATATAGGGCGTTTTCAAGGGCTCTTGGTCGAAGAAATTGTAACCAATCATCACCTGTTGCTGCATGCGGTGTGTTTTCAAAGCCAAGGTGGCATTGGGTCCGATCGCCGGCTGCACCATTCCATTCGATTGCACCGGAAAAGGATCAGACAGTACAATGCGATAATCCCACCGATGTATTTGCCCTCTCGCCACCACACTCAATTTTCGACTGAATTGATCCGTTTGATCTACGGTAGTTTGCGCGAAAACGGGCACATCTAGTGCCAAAATTGTGGCGATGCTGGGCTGGGAAAATCTGCTTAATCCATTGGCAATCGTTAATCCGCCCCCCAATTTCAATCGATCGCCAAGCACACTGTATTCGCACAATGCATCGTGAATGAAAAAGGTATTTTTCCGATTGCTGTTCAAGTTGGTCATGCGATTGAAATTGTTCTGACCAGCTTGAAAATATAGAAATACTTTGGGTGCAACTTCGCCAAAGGCTTGAAATCTAGTTCTACGCAAACCTATATCTGTGGTGTGCGATTGCGGTTCACCCAAAACGGTGGTCAATGGATTGCTTTCATTGTACCTCAACCAAACTTGATTGAGTGCATGAAATTCCCATTGTGGCTTATGATTCACAGATACCAGAGGCACTGTTGAGGTTGTTTGCCCGAGCACTGCATTGCAGATTATCAGCAAAAACCCCATTATGATTTTTGATTTCATGTTTACTTTTTATGATTGAACATCTCTCTATTAAAATAGAAAATTGGATAAAAACTGGGAAATAACACTCCCAATAATCATCAGATCAACAAAAAAGCTTAAGCGTTTTTAGGGATACACATCGCTTGCGGAAGAGGTGCAAACTGAAACTATTGGTAATATCGAAGCCTTCACAAACAGACAACTCTTGTGAAAAGCGTTCAGATTTCAACAATGAAGTAGTAAATGAGCAATTGTGGCCAGTGAAAGTAAAGGCCAAATCTTTCTCTAACAGATCATCAGCATCTATGTCCCACTCACAAACAATGGCAGATTGTTCGAGATTTTTGGTAAAGGTATTGGATGATAAATTAGAAATGAAAACCACCAAAAACAGCCCAAATACGAGGTATTTGAAAGCGTTTAAGTAATATTTGAGTGATTTATTCAATAATGCAAAGATACCACAGTTAATGATGTCTTAAGTGATCTTATTGTCAGAATCCATCGGCATCATTCAGAAAAGGGAATTTGCTTCGAAACAGATCCAATGGGCCCTTTTCAATCACCACATGGGCAATACCCTCCCTTTCGTGCGGCGGCAACATGGCATCGCCATCGAAACGCAACACTTGGGAATGGCCGTTGTGAGCGATGCCATTTCCATCGTTTCCAATTCGATTCACCCCAACCACATAGGCTTGATTTTCTATCGCCCTGGCTTTGAGCAGTGCATCCCACGCAGGTATTCTTGCCGAAGGCCAATTCGCAACGAACAAAAGACATTGAGGAATTTCAGTTCGATCTTGCAACAGGGTCTTTCGTATCCAAGCTGGAAATCGCAAATCATAGCAAATGAAGGGTGCTATTTTCCAACCCTGAAATTCAAACACACACATCTCATCGCCATGGGTGTAGGCATTCTGCTCACCGGCAAAGGAAAACAAATGGCGTTTGTTGTATTGGGCAACCACTTCACCTTTGTAAATGGCCAAAAATCGATTGTAAAAGTTGCCGTTTTCTTTGATGGCCAAACTCCCACAAATCATCCGATCAGCGCTCATATCCTTCATCCACTGTACCGTTTCACCGTCAATACTTTCTGCCCACAGCTGCGGATTCATGGTAAATCCAGTACCAAACATTTCGGGGAGAACCACCAAAGAACCGGCCGTTGTTTGTCCCATATGCCACTGCAATCTGGCACGATTGGCCGCGGGATTTTCCCAATTTAGGGCGGTTTGAACCAAATAGATATTTAGAGCTGACATAACAATTCTGCGCTTTTCAACAAGGTCTCATCGTTCTTCGCGAAGCAAAACCGAAGCCAACGTTGCTCTTGGGGTGGATTCTGATAAAATGCACTCACAGGAATGGTTGCCACACCGATGGTTTCGATCAAATGAATGGCGAAGGCTTGGTCAGGCATATCAGAAATATCGCTATAATCCGCGATTTGAAAATAGGCCCCTTGGCATGGCATCA
>CANHGC010000098.1 GCA_947460045.1 Bacteroidota bacterium
GCTCGAAAACACATACTCCTTCTCACGAATCAACCCCGTAGCATTGAAACGCTTGGCCATCACTTTTTTGGCCTCTCCATCCCAATACACCACGTTGTAAGTGGTTCGCTCGTCGTTTTTACGCCATATATCGATGTGAATCAAATCCTTACCGTAAAAATATTTATCCGTTACCTTGGCGATGCTGTACTTCCCGTCTGCCCTAAACGCAATCACATCGTCAATGTCTGAACAATCACAAATAAACTCTTCTTTTTTCAGGGCCGTTCCCACGAAACCCTCTTTCAAGTTGGCGTACAACTTCACATTTGCCACCGCAACCACATTCGCTTCAATGGTGTCGAAAGCGCGGATTTCCGTTTTGCGCTCTTTGCCAACACCGTACTTCTTCAACAAACGCTTGTAATACTCAACCGCATAATCCACCAAATTTTCGAGGTGATTCTTTACCTCCGCGATATCATCTTCCAAACCTTTGATGTACTCATCGGCCTTGAAACTGTCAAACTTCGATATACGCTTGATCTTGATTTCCGTTAAACGAACGATGTCGTCTTGCACGATTTCTCTGCGAAACAACGACTTATAGGGTTCCAACCCCTTATCGATGGCCAACAAAACCGCCTCCCACGTTTCACACTCTTCAATGTCGCGGTAGATCCTCTTTTCGATAAAGATTTTTTCCAACGATGAAAAATGCCACTTGTTCTCCAACTCACCCAACTCAATCTCCAACTCCCTGCGCAGCAAATCCAAAGTGTTCTGCGTGCACGCTTTCAGGATGTCGTTCACACCCATAAACTTCGGACGATCTTCGTGAATCACACAAGCCAATGGCGAAATACTCACCTCACAATCGGTGAAGGCATACAACGCATTGATCGCCAAATCCGGACTGATACCTGGCGCCAATTGCACCTCGATCTCAACGTCTTTGGCGGTGTTATCAATCACCTTTTTAACCTTAATCTTACCGTTATCGCTGGCCTTGATAATGCTTTCTATCAACGAACCCGTGGTGGTACCAAACGGAATTTCCTTGATCAACAAAGTAGACTTGTCTTTCTCTTCGATTTTTGAGCGAACCCGAATCCTGGAGCCCTTCCTACCTTCGTTGTACATGGAAAAATCCGCGTAACCACCCGTTGGAAAATCTGGCAACAAATTCACTTTTCTGCCGCGCAAAACATCAATGCTCGCTTCACACAACTCCACAAAATTGTGTGGCATAATCTTCGTACTCAATCCCACCGCAATACCGTCAACGCCTTGCGCCAACAACAATGGGAATTTCATGGGCAATGTCACCGGCTCGCGCTTCCTGCCGTCGTAACTCAACTGCCAATTGGTGGTCTTCTCGTTAAAAGCAACCTCTTTCGCAAACGCACTCAACCTGGCCTCAATATACCTCGGCGCCGCAGCCCTATCACCCGTTCTCACATCCCCCCAGTTACCCTGGGTGTCTATCAACAATTCTTTCTGACCCAAATTCACCAAGGCATCGCCAATGGCCGCATCGCCGTGTGGGTGATACGCCATGGTAGACCCGATGATGTTCGCCACCTTGTTGTAACGACCATCGTCCATCTCGTACATGGCATGCAAAATCCTTCGCTGTACCGGCTTCAAACCGTCTTCCAATGCAGGGATCGCACGCTCCAAAATCACGTAACTGGCGTATTCAACAAACCAATCCTTGTACATACCGCCCACCGCACGAACCTCACCGAGATGCCCGCCAGTGTTCGATGTACCCGATTCTGTGTTGTTGGTTTCCAGTTCTTCTTCGTGATCCATGATGCAACTTCAAAACAAGCCATTTTTAAGCAATAAATCCAAACAGGTTATTCACATTCAATGCGTTCGTCGCACCGACCCACAACTCCATCGGTTTTCGGGTTTGTGACATAGCGCACAATATGACAAACTGTCAGTTTTGTTGTATCTTTGTAAAAGTAGAGGAAGGTATGGATTTACAAATCATCAAACAGCGATTTAGCATCATCGGTCATTCACCGTTACTGACCACTGCGCTTGAAACTGCAGTGAAGGTTGCACCCACAGACATGAACGTACTCATTCTGGGGGAAAGCGGTGTTGGTAAAGAGAGTTTCAGTAAAATCATCCACCATTTAAGCGCCAGAAAACACGCACCATTCATCGCAGTAAACTGCGGCGCCATCCCCGAAGGAACCATCGATTCTGAATTGTTTGGCCACGAAAAAGGGGCATTCACGGGCGCCACCGACAAACGAAAAGGCTATTTCGAAACCGTGAGCGGTGGTACCATTTTCCTAGATGAAGTGGGAGAATTGCCCCTCAGCACGCAAGCCCGATTGTTGCGCATCTTGGAAAATGGCGAATTCATCAAAGTGGGCAGCTCGGTGGTGCAAAAAACCGACGTTCGCGTGGTTGCTGCAACAAACAGAGACCTTTTGGAACGCGCCAGACAAGGCAAATTCCGTGAAGACCTATATTACAGATTGGCCACCGTACCCATCAGAGTGCCCAAATTGAGTGAGCGAAAGGAAGACATCTACCTGCTGTTCCGCAAATTCGCCTCAGACTTCGCCGAAACCCATCACAGCCAACTGCTAGAACTCAGCGAAGACGCCCAGCACATGCTCATCAACTACCCCTGGCCGGGCAATGTTCGACAGCTTAAAAACGTGACCGATCAAATTTGCGTCCTCGAGAACGGCCCCTTCATTCACGCCGATGTCATCGCCAAGTACATCCCCCACGTAGAACCGCCGCTCCCCATGCTTTTGGGCAAAATGGACGGCACCGAAGGCATGAGCGAAAGAGACATTTTTTACAAGGTTTTGATCGATATGAAGCGCGATGTGAACGACCTCAAAAAAGTGGTTTTTGGACTATTAGAAGGCAATCTCGATGCGCGTGCCGCAGCGGCCACGGCCAATGCCATGAGCAACAACATGCCCAATACAATGGGAACGGGCTTGAGCGTCACCCCAAACAACGCCGTCCCCATGGCACCCAGCTTTTCGCAGCCATCGAACTACAGCAGTGAATCGAACAACATGCCGTCAAGCACCCCAAATAGCGGACAGCCCATCATCATTCAGGCGCAAGACCACGAAGAAGACGATTTCCAAGAGGCCATTTCATACCCCATCAGCAGCAACCTCAGCTTGGAAGCGCAGGAAATTGAAATGATCAAAAAAGCCCTCAACAAAAACAACGGCAAACGCAAAAAAGCCGCCGATGAGTTGGGCATATCAGAACGCACATTGTACCGAAAAATCAAACAATACGAATTGGAATGAGAACCGGCAACACCAATATCCTTTTGTGGAAATGGCCCAGCGCCCGCTTCGTCCTGCTTGGGGCGATGATGTGCCTGATCGTTTTCACTGCCTCCAGTTGCAAACCCTTTTGGAAGTTCTATGATTTCAAAGGCGCCAACATCCCGGCAGACATCAACACATTCTCGGTAGACTTTTTCGCCAACGAAGCGGCCATCGTAAACCCGCAGCTGAGCATGAGTTTCACCGAAAAACTCAAATCCAAATTTCAAACCGAAACCCGATTGGCTCTCACCAATGGCGACGGCGATTACAAATTTGGCGGATCCATTGTAGACTATTCCATTGTGCCGGCTTCCTTGAATGCCGATATTGGTACTGCACAAAACCAATTCAATATTCGCGTAAGGGTGGAATTTACGTGCGAAAAATACCCCGAGAAAAACTTCGCCCGTGATTTTTCCTTTTTCAAAATATTCGATGCAACTTCTACCTTTGAAAGCGTGGAAGAATCGCTGAGTACAGAAATTCAAACCCAAATTGTGCAGCAAATCTTTGCCGCCGTAGCCCTAGACTGGTGAACCAACAGAAACTCAACCATATCGTTCAAAACCCTTCCCAAATCGACGCCAGCACGGCCGCCGAATTGGAAAACATGGTGGAGATTTTCCCATGGTTTAGCACCCCTTTTGTGTTGCTCGCCATTTACAGACAATCACAGAACGATTTTCGCACCAAGGAAGCCATCACCCAAGCGGCGATGCGCACCAGCAACCGGGAATGGCTATACCACGCAACCCAGCTGCAGGATCAGACCGCTGCAAACACCTCAGCTGAAAGCACTGTGGTATCCTCACCGATTCCAGAACCGATTCCAGAACCGATTCTGGAGCCGATCGGCGAATCCACAATTTCAATTTCAATTAAACCGGAGCCAATTCTTGAGGCAACTCCCGAACCAATGGCTACAACAGCCCCGGAGTATATCCCAGAGCCAGTATCTGCAACAAATCCAGAAGCGCTTCCAGCAGCGATTCCGGAACCCATTCCGGAGCCCATCCCGGAATACAATTTGGCAGAAGCCATGGGAACCACCTTCGATTTTGAGCCACTCACCTTTGAAACGGCCCTCTTTGAGCCAGTAGCACCCGAAAACCCAGAACCCATCGCCTACAGCGGCAAATTCACCCCTGTAACGGAGGGTACAATAGACATTCAATCACCCGCCGCCGAGAAACCCAATTCGGGCATTGCCATACCCAAAATTTATGATTTAGAGGAATTTTTGCGCTCCGGCCTATTGGCATCCGCCACCGAAACAACAGAAACCGAAGTACCCCTCGCAGCGCAAACAACCCCCGCAAATCCAGCAACCGTGGTAGCCACCGCAAGCAATGGTCACCGCGACATATCTGCATCTAACCCATCGCCAAAAAGTTTTTTTGATTGGCTCAATAACGAAAGTACCCTCTCCGAAACCGACCGGCTACAGCAGCAAACCCAAACAGAAGACCTCATCAACAAGTTCATCGAAGAACGCCCCAGCATCAGCAGGCCCAAGCGGGAATTTTACACCCCAGAAAAAGCCATGAAGCGCAGCGAACAATTTAGCCCAAGCATCGTTACAGAAACTTTGGCCAATATTTTCCACCAACAAGGGCACTTCGAAAAAGCAATTATCTCCTACGAAAAGCTGCAGTTGAAATTCCCAGAAAAAAGTAGTTACTTTGCAGACCTTATCGAACAAATTAAAAAAGAACAAAACCAATGAATTGGATATTAATCATCGGAATTATTGCAGCCACATTGTTGATGTTGGTTATTTTGGTACAAAACCCAAAAGGTGGCGGATTGGCTTCAAACTTCTCTCAAGGAAACCAATTGTTTGGTGTTGAGAAAACCACCAACGTGGTTGAAAAAATCACTTGGGGCGGAGCCCTATTGTTGGTTGTAATCTCTTTGGTTGCAGCTTCCTACAACAGCGAAAAAACAAAAGCACCAAACCGTGCTAAAGCGAACACCGAACAAGGTGCCGCATTGCCAGACGTGAAAGCGGGCAAATAATTGTTTGTATACCCAATTTTGTGTTGATAAAACGCCCCGGCCCAGGCCGGGGCGTTTTTGTTATGCCCACACTAAGGCAATATCGACGTAGGCGCCTTATCAGGCTTCGCATAACTCAGTCGATCCAACCAAGCCGAAGAAACATACCCATCCAAACCCACCGAACCCACAGCATCCGCTTTCACCAAATCCACCGCACCGTCTTCAAACAGCAAATCCTCACCCAATTCTACATACACCACCTTGCCCACCACCACAATCGTTCCGTTGCATTCAACCCGGTGAAACTCCTGCAATTCCAAACCCATTTTAATTACACTCTCGCCCACAAATGGCGCTACCACACCCTGCCGATACACCGCCAACAAACCCGTTTCTAAAAATTCACTCTCACCTTTTTCGTACCTGGCCGACGTTTGATGCGCCTTTCGATAAAAATCCGCCCCCACCGCATTCAACGTATAACTGCCCGTGGCCTGAATGTTCTGCCACGTATGTCGATCCACACTATCAGGCCGAATCACCATCCCCAAATACGGCGGATTGGCTCCCACATGAAAAATCGAATTAAAAACGGCCAAGTTTTCTGCACCGTCCTCACCCCGCGTCCCCACCAAATTCAGGGCTTTGATCCCCGGCATCGAATTCACCAACTGGGTGCGATATCGTTTGTCCATCTGCGCAAAATCTTCGCTGCGATAGATTCGTAAGTTATTTTCCAACGCCATGATTAACGCAAACTACCCATTCCCCCATCGATGGCCAAAATCTGCCCGGTCATCCAGTCGCTGCCTGCACCCAATAAAAATTCCACGGCTGCGGCGATGTCTTGAGGCTCACCCACACGCTGAAGGGGATGACGTTTTCCACTGGCTTCCACTTTTTCGGGGGTTGACAACAAACGGGCCGCCAAATCTGTATTCACCAAACTAGGGGCGATGGCATTCACCCGAATCTGAGGCGCCCACTCGGCAGCCAAACTGCGCGTTAATCCTTCTATAGCCCCTTTGGCCATGGCGATGCTGGCATGAAAGCTCATTCCAGACTGGACAGCCACAGTACTAAA
>CANHGC010000099.1 GCA_947460045.1 Bacteroidota bacterium
ATTCCCTGAATGGCCTGCAGTTTAAGGAGTGCTTCAATGGGCGTGAGCGCGTTGATATCCAAACCCCCACACAACTTTTTCACTTGTATCATTTTGGGATCTTCCGTTTGAAACATGTTCATTTGATAAACGGGTTTGGTGTCTGTTTTCTTTAGGGTTTTTTGGGGCGATAGGTTGGATCGATCTTCTTCCAAACGATTGAGGATTTCGGTTGCGCGAATCAATACGGCATTGGGGATTCCTGCCAATTGGGCCACATGGATACCAAAGCTGTGTTCACTGCCTCCGGGAGTGAGTTTGCGCAGGAAAACGATCTGACTGCCTTGCTCTTTGATGGAAATATGGAAATTTCGGATCCCGGGACATTTGGATTCCAGTTCGTTGAGTTCGTGGTAGTGGGTAGCGAACAATGTTTTGGGTTGGGTGGGGTGAGAGTGGATGAACTCTGCGATACTCCAAGCCAATGAAACCCCATCGTAGGTGCTTGTGCCCCTGCCAATTTCATCGAGCAATACCAAACTTCTGGGACTGAGGTTGTTCAAAATGCTGGCGGTTTCCGACATTTCAACCATGAATGTACTTTCGCCCACCGAAATATTGTCTGAGGCACCTACGCGGGTGTATATTTTGTCTACGATACCAATCTCGGCTTCAGAACAAGGCACGTAGCAGCCTATTTGTGCCATGATTACAGCCAAAGCGGTTTGACGTAAGATGGCGCTTTTACCGCTCATGTTGGGGCCGGTGAGAATAACAATGCGTTGTTCTTCTTTGTTCAATAGCAACGTATTGGGAATGTATGTATCGCCCGGGGGAAGTTGGAACTCAATAACGGGGTGACGGCAATCTTTCAATAGCAGGTTGTAGCCATCGTTTAACTGCGGTTTGCAATAATTGTAATCCATGGCCAATTGGGCAAAACCCGCCAAAACGTCCAATTCGGCCAGTAGGTTGGCTTGTAGTTGCAATGCTGGCACAAATTCACTCATGGCATTGAGTAAATCCTCCCACAGTACAGCTTCTAGCGCCAAAATACGATCTTCTGCGTTGAGGATCTTTTCTTCATACACCTTCAGCTCAGGGGTGATGTATCTTTCGGCGTTTGTGAGGGTTTGTTTACGAATCCAATCCTCTGGTGCTTTGTCTTTGTGTGAATTGGTGACTTCGAGGTAATATCCGAACACATTGTTAAAGCCAATTTTTAGGGATGTGATGCCGCTTCGTTGGATTTCTTGCTGTTGAATTTCAATGAGTTTGTCTTTGCCAGACGTGGTGAGACCTCTCAGTTCTTCCAGTTCGGGGTGGACATGTGATTTGAATATGCCCCCTTTGGCGGCAACTGCGGGTGCATCGGCCAATATTTGGTCCATGATGATGGATTGTAAATTGGGCAATGCATCAATTTTGTGGGCCAAGGCTTTTAAGCGATCATCGCTGCTTTGCTCAAACAATTCTTTGCTGCTTTGGAGATTGTCGAGGCCATAACCCAGCATTAAACACTCTCTCGGACCGATTTTTCGTAAAGCTACTTTAGAAACCAAGCGTTGTAGATCGCCAATTTGTTTCATTGTATCGCGAAAAACAGATGTTTCATGGGTGTTCTGGATGAACACTTCCACCTGATTGTGGCGCGCCTCAATTTGCTCACGATGGATCAATGGAAAAACGAGCCATTGTCTCAACAATCGAGCACCCATGGCGGTACATGTTTTATCAATGACATCGATCAGTGAAATGCCCCCTTGGTAAATGGGTCTAACCAATTCCAAATTCCTCGCCGTAAATCCATCGATCCAAACAGAACTGAGTTCATCGATGCGGGAGATTTGGTTGATGTGATTGATGTGGTTGTGGTGGGTGATGGTTAAATACTGCAATGCGGCGGCAGCGGCCGAGATCGCCAATGGCATTTCCGCGATTCCAAAGCCTTTGAGGTTTTGGGTTTTGAGCTGCCTGCAAAGTGCTTCTTGGGCATTGCTTTCCTCGTATACCCATGCTTCAATGGTTTGGTAGGAGCTGGGCGTTCCCAACAGTTCAAGCACGGTTTGTTGCTGATGCTTGGGCATGATCCATTCTGCGGGTTTGTATGCATCAATCAGTTTTTTGATCGATAACAAAGAGCCCTCGGCCACATGGAATTCGCCCGTTGAAATGTCAAGAAACGCAATGGCCCACTGCATGCTTTGTTCAACCACTGAAGCCAAATAGTTGCTTTGCTTGGTTTCAAGGACTTTGTCGTTGTAACTCACGCCAGGTGTTACGAGTTCCGTAACGCCCCGCTTGACGATGGTTTTTGTTTTCTTCGGATCTTCCAATTGATCGCAAATGGCCACGCGATAGCCTGCTTTTACCAGCCTGGGAAGGTAATTGTCGAGTGAATGGTGAGGAAATCCCGCCAAATCTTGGTCAGAGGCAGCACCGTTAGACCGTTTCGTGAGTACGATGCCCAGCACTTTGGAAGCTATGCGCGCGTCCTCGCTGAAGGTCTCGTAAAAATCACCCACACGAAATAGCAATATAGCCCCGGGGTATTGGCCCTTGATGCTATGGTATTGCTTCATTAACGGTGTTTCCTTGTCTGAACTTGATCCTGCCATAAACCCCAAATTTACAGCCATTTTACAGGCCGATTTCCACAATTAGCCACCCTTTTTCCCCATTGATTTTAAGTATCTTTGTGATTGTGAAAAAATTGGTAGGTGCTGAACTGCAGCGTTTGTCGGTATCTGAATTTAAAACTGCCCCCAAATGGCCTTTTGTGGTGTTGCTCGACAATGTTCGGAGTATGAACAATGTGGGATCGATGATGCGCACGTGTGATGCTTTTCTGTGCGATACGATGTTTCTGTGCGGGATTACGGCGAAACCACCACATCGCGACATTACCAAGACCGCCATTGGTGCTGAAAACTCCGTGAATTGGCAATATGCTGAGAACACATTGGATGCGGTGCTCTCGTTGAAACTAAAAGGATATCAGGTCTTTGCTGTGGAACAAACCACCGATTCTGTGATGCTGCAAAACACCGTTTTCGGCGATGCTCCGGTGGCCTTTGTTTTTGGCAATGAGATCGATGGGGTGGATGCGAATGTCATTGCACATTGCGATGGCGTGATTGAAATTCCCCAATTGGGTACCAAACATTCTTTCAATATTGCGGTTTCTTGCGGAATGGTGCTCTGGGAGTATGCCAGAACCAGGGTTTAAATATTAATCATAAAAAACAGATGGAATCAATATTTAAAACACTTTTTCTTATATTGTGTTCTGTTGGTTTCTTGACTTGTACGGATTCCAAGTCAACAAAAGGGGGGAATCACCAAAAGGATGTCGATCTCCACACTCAATCTAAGGATTGCGTCAGTAAAAAACAAGATTCATTGCTTATTTGCGATGAATTTAGGTCGAGGTTTGAATCAAAGCAATATTTGTGCATCATTTCATACTCCAATGAATGTCCAATGGCCAAATCCTACATCAAAACCATACAAAACATGGTGTCGCGATTTGGGGATACCATTCAATTTTGTTTGCTGGATCCAGGTGTTGGCAGTAAATCGATTGGTGGTTTGGAATCGTTGATGTTTCACGACCATTTGGGTTTGATCTGTAAGCGTTTCAATATTCGGGTTTATCCGCAAGCGGTGGTGTATGATTGTTTGAATCGAGAGATTTTGTACAGCGGTAAAATCGACGATCGGGCACAAAAACTGGGTGTGGTTTCTAAGTTCGCCAAGAACAATTACCTGTTAGATGTCCTGGATAATGTTATACTCAAAGAGCCCATCAAAACGGCATCGAATGAGGCAATTGGATGTTTTGTTGGTTCTTTTGATGATGAAAATAAATAAATATGTCAAAACATAAATACATATATATCATTGTTTTAATAATTGTTACTTTAACCATTGGTTGCGGTCATGTTGTTGATAGTGAAGCTTTGCCTGAGCATCCCACGTTTGCTACGGACATCGCACCCATATTACAGAAAAATTGCTTGCCTTGTCATCGCGAAAATGGCGCAGCACCATTCTCTTTGGCTACCTATGCGGCGGTGAAGAAAAGGGCAAAAACCATTGCAAAAGTTACGGCAAATAGGTACATGCCCCCATGGCCTGCAGACCCCACTTACACGCATTTTGTGGGAGAGAGGGTGCTCACGGATCAGCAAATTGCATTGATACAAAAATGGTATGAGCAAGGAGCGGTTGAAGGTTCATCGGGATATTCCTATGAGGTGCCCAATAAATACAGAAGCAGCATCGGCAAGCCAGATCTTGTGATCCCGTTTTCACCCATTGATTTAAAAGAAGGCGATGCAGATCGTTTTTTTATCAGCAAAACCCATGTACACCTCGAAAAAGGGAAATACATCTCTGCCTTGGAGTTTGTGCCCTCGAAATTTGGCTTTGTGCACCACGTGAATGGCCATTTTTTGCTATACGCCGATGGTACCAAAAACAAGCCACAGCGTTCCTCTGCCATGATTGAAGTCAATGAAGGTATAGACGCTGATGTATTTAAATCGTTGGAATTGGAAGGGAATACAGGTGCCATGCCTTTTAGAATCCACTCGGCATTCAATTATTTGCCAGGGGTGGAAGGGGTTCAATATCCCCCCGGTATTGGTGGCTTCGAGGTGACCAAGGATTTTGCCGCGGTGATGAACGATGTGCATTACGGTCCGTCCGATGCCAATTACACCGATAAATCAGTATTAAACGTGTTTTTCAGTGATCGCAAACCCGATAGACCCACGGCGGAATTGATGCTGGGAACCAACGGTGTGAGCAAGATTGTACCCAAACTGCTGATACCCGCCAATCAAAAAACAAAACATGTGAGCAGGTATACAATTGCTGAAGACATTTCTGTACTCACCATCAATCCGCATTTGCATCAGTTGGGGAAATCGTTTTGGGCATTTGCGATCAAGCCCAATGGCGATACAATTCCTTTGATTCGTATTATGCGATGGGACTTCAATTGGCAGTATTTTTATACCTTTAAGCAGATGTTGCGAATTCCTGCGGGATCTGAAATTGTTGCCATCGCCGAGTTCGACAATACCAGTAGCAATCCCAACAACCCCAATAATCCGCCCGTTGCGGTGGGCGAGCGGTGGGATTATGGTGGAGCGAGTATGCGGGCCTCGGATGAGATGTTTCAATTTATCGTGACGTATACCAAGTACAAAAAAGGGGATGAAAACATATCTTTGGAGCCAAAGCGTTTGGATTAGCCAAACCATTGAAATTCTTATTTAAGTCAAATGGAAAAAGAGCAATACGAAATCGTTGAGGTTGTAAACAATGCGCAAAAGAGCCAATTTTTTGCCGTGGTGGATCGTGTGTATGCCCAAGATCCTCAATTCATTTATCCCCTCAAAGGAGATGTAGAGGCGGTTTTTGATCCAGCCAAAAACAAATCCTTTCGCAATGGAATGGCCCGTAGGTGGGTGATTTTTGATGCTCAGGGTGTTGCGGCGGGAAGGATATCGGCGTTCTATACACAAAGGCCGAAGTCTGGCAAGCGCGGAGGGATCGGTTTTTTTGAATGTATTCAAAACGATGTTATGGCAATGCAGCTTTGGGATGTGGCCGAGAAATGGTTGGAAGAGGAGCAGTGCTTGAGCATCGATGCCCCGGTGAATTTTGGGGATCGTGACAGCTTTTGGGGATTGATGATATCTAGCGCCAATCCAACATCGTACAAGGAAAGTTACAACCCACCGTATTATCGCAATTGGATCGAAAGTAGGGGGTATTACGTAGAGATTGAACAAAACACCTATGACATTACTGAGTCAACGTTTAATTACGATAGATTTAGTAAAATAGCGAATAGGGTGATGTCTAAATCCAATTATTCTTTCGAATTTTTGGATTATAAAAACCTGTCGAAATATGCCAATGATTTTGTGGAGATTTACAATCAAGCTTGGGCATTTCATGAGGATTTTGAACCATTGACACAACCAGTGCTATTGGCTCGATTGAAGGAAGTGAAATTGGCGATGCCCACGGAGTTTGCGGTGTTCGCCTATGACAACGGCAGACCGATTGGTTTTTTTGTTGCCATTTTGGAGGTGAATCAGGTGTTCAAGCGGTTTAGGGGCAAGTTGGGCTTATGGGAGAAATTGCAATTTGTGTTAAAGCGGGGTGAAATCAACAAAGCCAAGGGGATTGTGTTTGGCGTAGTACCGTCACACCACAATTTGGGCATTGAAACGGGTTTGATCATGAAATTTCATGAAGGGATTTTAAAAACCAGAAAAGCAGAGAGTATGGAGTTGGCGTGGGTGGGTGATTTTA
>CANHGC010000100.1 GCA_947460045.1 Bacteroidota bacterium
ATTTTTAGGATCAACAAAGACATTCGATTTTCAAAAGACAAAACGCCTTATAAGTTGCATTGTTCGGCTGCGATTCAGTTGGGCGGAAGGAAGGAGATGTCGGCCGGTGGCATGTATTTAGAATTTGGACCTGAGCATTGCGGGATTTACTCAGGGATTTATATGCCGGAGCGAGAGGCGTTGCAGTTGATTCGGGAGCGGATTGCGGGCAATTTGGAGGGTTTTGCGGGTGTGATTGGGGCGTCTGATTTTGTGAAATATTTTGGCGAGGTAAGGGGAGAGAAGAACAAGCGATTGTCTTCGGATTTGGTTGCAGCGGCTGCGGAGCAACCGCTGATTTACAATAAGCAGTTTTATGTTTTTCACGCCTTGGATGCCGAGGATACCACGGTCAAGGATTTCGACGATTATGTGGTGCGGGTATGGCAGGCGGCGTATAATTACAACCGGTTTTTGGCCGGAGAATATTGAGTGTTTGCCTCGGGTTTTGGCTTTGGTGGCCTTTGCTTTTTTCGCCTACTTGGGTTTTGAAGGCAACGAAAGTTGGAAGATTTGGTTTCTGATGGTTCGATATTGCACCAGGAACACGATGATTATGAGAGCGGTTCCGGCGTAAATTACCGGCGCATGAATGTGCTTTTCTGGCTGGAAATCCAGGCGAATCAAGTGTTTGTAGATGTAGTTGTTTGTGGTATAAAGCAGTAGTGTGCTTATGAGTGAAATGCCCAGTAAAATCAAAGCGATACCTTGCACATACCAACGGGTTAGTTGGTGGTGGGACAGGCCCAAACGGAGCAGTGTTTCGAGCTCGTATTTGGATTGGGTGATGGAGAGCTGTAGGTAGAGCACAAAACTGGATACGGCCACGAATATAACGATCAGTCCCAGAGCGGCTACGCTGCCAAGAATTACCCGGAGCAGGGTATGGAATTTTCCATTTCGCATGAGTTCTTGGTTGGTTTCGTAACCCATTTCATCGAGGTAGTTTTGGAGTTCTGGGAGCTTGTTGGGTTGCGCCGCGAGAATGAGTTTGTTGGGTTTTGCGGGCGAAGTGTTTTGCGACAGTTGTTGGTTGGAGTATCGCAAAAAGTTGATTGGCACGAGCACTGAACCGATGCGATTGCTGAATCCGGCAATGCGGGCGTTTACGAGCATCGATTTTTTGAGGGGATCGCCCAGTAAAAGTTGAAACGGCGCCAGTTTGATTACGTCTTTGGAAATTTGCGGCAATCCGCGGCTCGGGGCATAGTTGAAGTTGTAGAGGTTGATGAAATCGGTGGGGAGGATGATGGGGACTTCAGGGAGTGTTGTTTGATCGCTCGTGGGCATCGTCCATTGAAATTGATTGGGTTTTAAATCGAGGAATTGGGACTCCACGGATTCCATGAAGATGTCGGTGACGAAGCCATTGTTTACCCCAAATTGCGCGAGGTTGAGGCTGGCTTTTGCGGGGTATTGGTTTGATTCAAAGGCACCTACGGCACTAACGAACGGTAGTTTGTTGAGCTCTTGAATCTCGACGGTTTCAAAGTTGCTGTTTCCCAGGTTGAGGGAGTTAAGGACCGATATTTCTTTGTTGACCACGAGGTATTGAGAACCGATGCCTTGGTCGGGTGCGTTGAGGATGTTGTTGAAATTGAAATACATCTGCACTGCGATGAGGATGAGGGAGAGACCAAGCATCGCACCGAAAATCCCCGCGAAGAGTTGCGACGGTTTTTGGGTTCGGAGAAGGAGTGTTTGCAACGGGGCGTTTTTCATGGTTTATACGCTGAGGGTATGGTCGCAGAGGATGTTTGCGTAAGGGTTGAGGGAGGTGATGATGATGCCCGCTTTTCGTTGTTGGGCGATTTCCAGGATCAATTGCCACGCGAGTTGGGTGTTCTGGGGATCGAGGTGGGAGAAGGGTTCATCGAGCATGAGCCATTGAAAGGGTTTGGCCAGTGCGCGCAGAATGGCAATTCGCTGTTGCTGTCCGAAGGAAAGCTCCCCGCACGGCTGCATGAGTTTGTGTTTGATTTGCAGTTGATCGGCCCATTGCTCAATGGCGTTGATTGTGGCGATGGGTTGTTCGGTGTTCTGGGCGATGTTTTGGGCGAGTTGGATGTTCTGAAGGGCGGTGAGGTTGGGGAACAATCTCAGGTCTTGAAAAACGAAGCTCGCGCCAGACGCCCGCCAGTTTGACCAATCTTGGGTGTTGAATTGTTGGATATTGCGGTTATTGATGTGGATTTGTCCGGAATAATCGCCCCGAAGTCCGGCCAGCAGTCCTATGAGCGTTGATTTACCCCGTCCGCTGGGTGCGATGATTTGATAGGTTTGGCCGGGGACGAATTGTATATCGTGGTTCCAAATGGCCTCTGGGGGTAGTATTTCTTGGATGGGGGTGGGGATGACGTAGGAGCAGGTGATCATTGTTTGAATTGTAATATGCCTTTGCGCTGGTAGGTGGATTGGTTTTGCTGGGCGTTGCGCAGAATATCGTTTAAGTTGATTGCGGCGCGATGCAGGATGTTTTGGTTGTTGGGTTTGAAATAGATACCTCCCGTTGATTGTTCGTCGTGCGATTGTGTGAATTCGATTTTGGTGGTGTTAGACATGATTTGTTGGAGGATTTGGTATGCGGCTTGTTCGATGATGGGTTCTTCTACGCCGGGCGATGTTGTTTTGTTGGGGATTTTGAATGATTGGGGGGATATGGATACGAACTGGGAATTGGCCGAGATTTTTGATGCAGTTGCGGGACTCGGTTTGGCCGAGAATTTCTGGTTGGTTTGGAGTTGTGCACTCAATTTTTGGGCGTAGGGGGAGTTGCCTATGTGCAGGATTAAGCCGTTGCCGGAGGCAACGGCGGTGAAAGATCGGATGGCGTTTTGGACTGGGGTGGATGTGTTTACCAGGCCATCAGATTCGGGGAACTGGGAATAAATCAAATCGTTTTTTATCTGGGTGTTGAAGTTGGGATTCACGAGCGCAGTGAACTTTTCAATCAATACCAGCAGCTCCTTGGATTTCTCTTTGTTTTTGGTGCCTAGGTAAACGCTGAGTGAAAACTGCCATTGGTTGTTTTGGTTTTTCAGTTCGTGTATGGCCATGGCGAATTTGCCGTTGAAGATTTTTGCCAGCGATGCTTTGTTGAGCCAAGAGGCATTGAGTAATTGCAATAAATAGGGATTCACAGGGCTGTTGTTTTCTTCGTATTCGGATTCAGGCCCTGCGGGGAATTCGGGGTTGGGGTTCACTTCTTTGGTGGTGTTGTCTTGGTCTTTAGACTTTTTGGTGGGCGATAAATCCACAATGCCTGCCAATATCATGGGTGATTCTTCCGGACCGATGTAAGAAAATTCGTTGGGTAGCCATTGTGAAATGACCTTTGATTTACTGATGTCTTCATCCGAGATTTTTTCATCCGTGATTTTGTTCGATGCGATTTCTATGCCCTGCTCGGTGAAATTGATTCCCACAGAATACCCTTGGTTGGCTTTAAAGGCTTGGGCAAAGAATTGTTTTATGTAGGGGTCTTTTATGCCTTCTTCTGGTGAGGTGAGGAATAGGTGGATGTCGGAACCGTCATGGATTTTTAAGGATTTCTGGTATTTGGTGTTGCTGAGTAGGCTTTTTTCTTCGGGGATTTTGAGGATTTCCATGGCGGTTTTCAGGGCTGCCAATTGCACGTCGGATCTTTGGGTTTGGGAGTTGGAGGAGAAATCGCTCAGCGGGGAATCATGTTGTAAGCAAACGCAGATGTCGTTGTTAAAGACCATGACGAGGTCGTTGGGGTAGTCGAAAATTACCTGATACCCATCAATGGAATCCACTTTTTGCATGGAGTATTCTGGATTTTCTTGTTTGGCTAGCAATTGGTTGAGTTTAGACCGACTGTTTATTGCGAACAAGAAAAGATTGGATTGGTTGTTGAGTTGCGCGTAAATGGGAGAGATGGAGAAGTCGATGCCAGATTGACTGGGGTTGTTGGCGATATTTTTGAAAATTTTGATCAAAAGCGAGGGGTCTTCTTCCAATTCGCTATTGAAAAAATCGGCGATGTCTTTGGTTTGATTGGGGTCTGAGATATCAATTTTCTGAAATATTTGTTTGAGGTTGAATTCGATGCAGAATGTGGCATTTTTTGGGACGTAATTTCGGATGTTGGTGGATTTGAAAAACACCCAAAATGCAAAGATTAACGCAATTGTGGCCCCTAGACCTATCCAAATACGAACATTATTTCTCATACAACAAAGATTGGTTTTTTTTATTTTACAGAGCAATAATATTGTCATGTTTGCATTGAACCATATGTTTATCTATTTTCGCCAAGAATTAAATCTTAATCGATGAAGATCATTACCACCGCAATTGTCATGTTTAGCAGTGTCTTGTCTTTCGCCCAAACTGGGATGGAAAGCGGAAATAGCGCTGAAATAAAACGTGTGTCAGACCGCGCCAATAGGGCATCTGAAGAAGTTCGCACACTTCGGAACGAGGTTTCGGCCTTGCGAGCAAAAAACAACAAATTGCAATCACAGCTCACCGGCATGCAAGAAAAGGTTTCCACGGAGATCACCCGTTCTCAAGAGTTGCAGGCGCAAAATGAGCGTGCAATGAACTTGGCATTGGATGAATTCAAAAAGAAATTCGAAGAGCAAAACAAAACGGTTGAGGGGGTACAGGCATCTCTGGACGATAAATTCAATAAACAATTGATATTCTTTGTGTTGGGCTTGGTATTGTTTGTCATAATCGCCATGGTTATGACGAAATCAGCGACGGCTAAGGGGCTGAAACAGGCGCAATCGAACTGGAACGAATTTCAGGAACACATACTAAAAAAATAATCCATTAATAAAAAACAATCTCTATGAGCAGCAATAAGAAAAAAGGCAAATTAGATCCTATTACCTTCATTTACGGTTTTGGTGCCGCGGTGGTACTTGTGGGTGCCATGTTTAAATTTTTGGGATGGAATTTCGCAAACGAAATGTTCATCTTGGGTTTGAGTATTGAGGCCGTGGTGTTCTTGATTTCAGCCTTCGAACGTCAGACCGAAGACGATGATTACAAGTGGGAACAAGTATTTCCTCAATTAACAAGCGACTCTGCGGATGGAAGTAGCGCAGACATGGGTGGATATCAATCGGCGATGTCGCAGTTTGCATCTACTTTGGGCGAATTGAACAAAGGTTTGAAAGATATGACCGAGAGTGTTCAGCAAATTCGCACCGAAATGCAGGCCAACGCCTCTCGTTCTGCTGAAATGCAGAAAAGCATGCAAGAATTCAATCAGTTGATGGACAGTTATAATCAAAACATGCGTTCTATCAACGACAAATACAACCAATTTTTGAACAGCGGTAAGTAAACCGTTTTATGGGATCTACGGTTACCATATCGAAAGCGAAGAACTTTTCGTTCAAGAAATTGTCTTTCTTGTACTTGGTGTTCATTCTCTTCATTTTCTTCTCATCGCCGGGGATGTATGTAACACAGTATACCAGTGTTGCCAACACCCAAGCGGCTTTGAATGATCGCTTATTGGAGGATTTGAGGGCATTCAATTCTTTGGATCCAAAGCATTTGGATTTGAAGAATACCACCTTGGATTTGGTGGGAAAATTGGATGGGTTGAATGGGGAGTATAAAAAGTTTGCCGAGGAGACGAGTGTGAGCGGTGATCGTTTGCGAGAAAATAATTTCGCCGAGAAGCGGATTCGTAAAGGCGCAATCGGGCCTAAAGTTGCCGACATTATCAATCAATACGTTGCTAAATACAAAACGGTGGGTGTGAAGGATTTGTCGAACGACTTGTTGGAGCCAATGGATTTTGCGGGTACGAAATTCAATAATATTGACTTTTTCTTTAAAGAGGCTCCCAATGGGGTCATGTCGACTTCGTTTGAGCATTTGCGGACTGTGATGTTGTATCAGACGTTGATTGCTTTGAAAGGCAAAGATGTTGAGCTGCCAAAGTTTGAGATTTTAACAGTGGAAGAGTCCGACTTTATTCAACGTTTCAAGCGCAACTTGATTTTGGGTGAGAAGTTGGATGTGTTGGTTCGCCCTAAGAAAAAAGGTGCTTTGCCTACAGTGAAGATCAATGGCGGAATTGTAGATTGCAAACCAACCAATGGCAGTGATTATCGCGTGGTATATCAACCAGCCAAAGCGGGAAACTACAGTATGGAGATTATGGTTGGTGAAGATCGGGTACTTACCAGTTTCCGCGTTGAAGCTCCCGCGTTTCGTTTTATTCAAGAAGTTTCTAACTTGAGGGCTGAAGTGGGTGAGAAATTTACCATTACATTGGATACG
>CANHGC010000101.1 GCA_947460045.1 Bacteroidota bacterium
CAAATGAATACCAACCAGTACGAGACCGTGATCATTTTGACACCCGTGCTCTCTGAACAACAGATGAAAGATGCTGTTGCAGGCTACAGAGAGTTGATCACCGGCAATGGAGGGGAGTTAGTCCACGAAGAAAATTGGGGACTAACCAAGCTAGCCTACCCTATCCAGAAAAAAGGCACGGGATTTTATCACTTGTTCGAATTCAAGGCAAACCCTGAATTCATCAAGTCTTTCGAATTGGCATTCCGCCGCGACGAGCGCATTTTGCGTTACCTGACTGTTAAGTTGGATCGTTGGGGTGTGGATTTCAACTTGCGCAAGCGCAATGGTGAACTTCGCACTGTAACTCCAAAAGGCGAGAAGGTCGTTGTTAAAAAGAAAATTGTAATCGAGGAGGAAGAGTTATGAGCAAAGAAACAAACTTTATTTTCAATCAAACCCCACAGGTTCTCCAGAAGAAGAAGTACTGCCGTTTCAAAAAACACGGTATCAAGTACATCGATCATAAAGATGGTGAGTTCTTGTTGAAGTTTGTGAATGAGCAAGGCAAAATTTTGCCACGTCGTATCACCGGTACCTCTTTGAAGTATCAACGTAAAATTTCTGTTGCCATTAAAAGAGCACGTCACCTGGCGTTGTTGCCTTTCTTGGCTGATGGTTTAAAATAAGAAGGAGATAGACACATGAAAATCATTCTCACTCAAGACGTAAAAAATCTCGGTCACAAAGATGATGTTGTAACCGTGAAAGATGGATACGCAAGAAACTTCTTGATCCCAACCGGCAAAGCCAAATTGGCGAGCGAAGGTGCAATGAAAATGTTGGCTGAAGACATGCGTCAGCGTGCCTTTAAGATGGACAAATTGCGCAAGGATGCCGAAGCTTTGGCAGAAAAGTTGAATGGTTCTACCATCAATTTGGTTGCAAAAGCAGGTGCTTCAGGAAAAATCTTCGGATCTGTAACCAGCTTGCAAGTTGCCAATGCGTTGAAAGACAAAGGTTTCGATGTTGACCGTCGTAAAATTGTTTTTGATGACATTAAAATGGTGGGTTCTTACGAAGCCAACATCAACTTGTTCAAAGAAATCAATGCCAGCGTTACTTTGGAAGTAATTGCTGAGTAATATTCCTAACACTTTGAGTAAAGGTCGCCCCATGGGGCGACCTTTATTTTTTTATAAGTACCTTTGCATGCATTATGTGGGATAAAATAGCCACCTTTATTTTAAAACAACGAACCATCTTCCTTATTGCCATTTTGGCTTTCACGGGAATCATGGGTTACTACGCCACCAAAGTAGAACTCGAATATCAGTTGCAGCGTTTGGCTCCAAAGAATGATCCAGATCTTATCGCCTATCAAAAGTTCCAAAAAACCTTTGGTATGGATCACAACAAAGTGGTGATTGGCTTTACCACCGATAAGTTGTTTGAGCTGAAACATTTCAAACAGTATCACCAAATGTGTGATTCTATTGGAAAGATCCATGGCGTTCGAAGTTTGCTGTCGCCCTCTCACTTGTACTCCCTCACATTGGATACGGGTGGTAAGTTTCAGATGAGTCCTTTCATCAACCAAATCCCCGCATCTCAGATTGAACTTGATAGTTTGCACGCCTTGTTTTTGGACATGAAGTTCTATCAAGGGTTGCTGTACAACGACCAAACCAAAGCGTCGTTGATGGTGATTGTGTTGGATGATAAGGTGATGGATTCGGAACAGCGTGTGGCTTTGATTCAAGACGTGCAACGCAGGGCCGAGCAATTTGGTGCGGAAGTGGGTGCGGAAGCGCATTTGGGTGGTTTGCCCTACGTGAGAACGGAGATGGCCACCAGTGTGAAATCGGAATTGGTGATGTTTACCGTGGTGGCATTTTTGGTAACCGCCATTTTGATTTTGGTGTTCTTCAGGAGCTTTAGCACGTTGGCCATCGCCATATTGTTTATCGCCATTGGAGTGATTGTGATGTTTGGTGTGAGTGGCTTTTTGGGTTACAAAATCAACTTGCTCACTGGAACCTTGCCGCCGTTGTTGGTTGTGATAGGGGTTCAGAATGCGGTTTATCTCATCAATAAATACCACGAAGAATATCGAAAACATAAGAACAAGGCGAAGGCCCTGTCGCGCATCATTTCACGCGTGGGTGTTGCTACCTTTTTGATCAACTTCACCACCGCGGTGGGATTTGGTACCTTCTATTTTACCAAAACGCAAATTTTGGAGCAGTATGGTGTGGTATCGTTCATTACCATCAATTTGGTTTTCTTCATCAACATCATCGGTATCCCGGCGCTCTACAGTTTCTTGCCGGTACCATCCGATAAACAGGTTGCTCACCTCGATAACGGAGGCATCAATAAATTCTTGGATTGGGTGAAGTTTTTGGTTTTCAACCGCAAGCGCAGAATTTACTTTTGGTTCATCGCGATAACTGTCTTGAGTGCCACGTTTGTGATCAAGTTGCATCCTTTGGCTTACTTGGTAGACGATGTGCCGAAGAGTTCTAAGATGTACAAAGACATGCAGTACTTCCAAGACAATTTCAAAGGGATTTTGCCTTATGAAATTTTGATTCGTACCCACGATGAAACGGATGTAACCAACTTCGATGTACTTGATAAAACCAATCGATTGCAAAAAGCCTTGAAAAAGTTCCCTGAGTTTTCCAAGCCCACTTCTTTGGTAGAGGTGATTTGTTATGGAAATCAAATGGTGAACGATGGCGATCCCGTTTATTATCGATTGCCCAATGCATTGAACATGGCTGATGTGGCTGGAAGAATGCCACAAGCTGAAGGAAAATCGGCAGGCATGCAAAGTGCGATCATGCGGGGCTTGATGGACAGTACGCGCACCACTTTGCGCATCAGCTATCAGGTGGAAGATGTGGGTTCTGTGCGATTGGATAGCATCAACAAAGAGGTCTACAAGATTTTGGATCGCATATTCCCAGCGGAGGAATACTCCACCCAAATTACAGGTTCTTGCGCTGTTTTCTTGAAAGGAAATTCTTATTTGTATGGCAGTTTGAGCAGTGCTACCTTCTGGTCGCTGTTGATCATTACCATCACCATGGGCTTCCTGTTCCCATCGATCCGAATGATTGTGATCGCGGTGATACCCAATATCATTCCATTGTTGGTTACTGCAGGTACCATGGGGTATTTCGATGTGCCGTTGAAGCCATCTACCATTTTGGTGTTCAGTATAGCCTTTGGTATCACGGTGGATGCCACCATTCACTTCATCATCACATTTAGAAGGGAATTGGTGAAGCATAACAAAACCGTGCGCGAAGCCTTGAACGAAACCATTGTAGAGGTGGGCGTTTCCATGATTTATAGCATGGTGGCCATTTGTGCGGGATTCTTGATCTTCACCTTCTCCAGTTTCCAAGGAACACAAGCCTTGGGTTGGTTAACGGGCCTTACACTGCTTACCGGTATGGCCGCCAATTTGTTCTTGCTGCCTGCGTTGATTTTGTCTTTGGAAAAATCGTTGAACCCCAAAGAAGAATTGGCTGAGCAGGTGCTTGAACTGCCCGACGAAAACGAGGATTAAACCAATTACTGAATCAGCTGGTTACAGCCCCTGAGGTCACTGAAGTCGAGCCGCCCCAGAACCTCAAAAGTTCCATCGGGGTGGGTCTTACCCAAATCGTCTGTGGCGATGAAGCTGCAACTGTTGATGTTTGCCAGATCCATTACACAAATTCTGCCCGTTTTTCCGTGTGGTAGATATTGCTTGGGGTCTGATGGGTCTTGGATCAGAATTTTCATCCAGGGCGGACAGGTGAATTTCCCATCTTGTTTGGCATAGGCTTGACTGAGCAATTCGGTCATTCCGTATTCTGAGTGAATGTTATCGCAACCAAAAGCGGTGCTGAGTATTTGGTGCAATTGGGTTCGGGTGAGTTCAGCGCCTCGGCCTTTCATGCCACCGGTTTCAATGATGGTGGTATTGAGGAACTGCTGCGGGGTTAGGGCGTCGGCCATCGCCAAGAGGGCAAAAGTTACACCGAAAAGGATGGTGGGAATTTGATTTGATTGGTTGTGCTGGATGATATTGGCAACCGCTTGGTATTCGTTGAGGTAAAAGCCACTTTTTGGTTGGCCCCGTTTGATGAAATCGTCTACCATGTAAATCAGCGAGGATCCCGATCGTTCCAAATACGATGGCAATAGCCCAATGAAGCAATATTGTTCCACGGGTCCGTACATCAATTCAAAGGCTTGGGTATAGCTTTGACGATAGAGTTCTTCGCTTAAAACGTGGTGTTTGGAAGGTGTGCTGCCGGTGGTGCCTGAACTTGAGAAGACGATTTCGGGCAATTGGTTGGGCTCTTGCGGATTTGGGGTGATTACCGAATGACTTTTGAAAAATGCGATGGGCAGAAAACCAAAGTCGGTGGTGGGGAATTGTTCCGTCCAGCGCTGAAAAATGGGATTATTTTTTGTTTGATATTGATAAATCATCGATGCCCATTCCGTAAATTTGGGATTGTTGATGTGGAACAAGTCGCTGATATCGGGTTTGATCATGTTTGCCATTTTTCTGTGGCTTACGGGCTGCAAGGACGGCAAAGATACAATTCGTTTTCGGCCGGAGTTGGCATTGAACGGGATTTATCCTTTCAGCAGTGGCAATGGGTACGACAGTTTTGTGGAGGTGGACCTTCATTTCAGCGACGAGGATGGCGACATCGGATTAACCGAAAAGGATTCCAGTTATCCGTTTGGGTTGGGCGATCCGGGTTTTTACAATCTGTTTGTGTATTATCAGCACAAAATTGGCGGCGTTTGGGTGTATCCTAAGAATCCTTTGTTGGGTCCTTCCGATACCTTGGTATTGCACGAGCGCATCACAAACATCACCCCAACGGGCAAGCACAAAGCCATTCATGGCGATATCCAGCTGATCATTCCGGCCAGGCCATATCAGTATCGGGGCGATTCTGTTCGATTTGAAATTCAACTGATGGATAGGGCACTTCAACGAAGCAACGTAATCTTAACACCCTCAATTTTCTTGCAGCACCCATAAATCCAATTTATTTTGATATTTTCGTAGGCCGATGGGTTTTGGCATGCAGTTTGACAAAGCAAAGCAAATGATGAAACGAATTCTATTTTTGGTATTGACCTTGGCAGTGGGTTCTCTGTCTGCTCAAAAATCTAAGGATATTGGATTTGTGGATTCGGATGTGATATTGGGCAAGATGCCAGAGTACAGGGCGGCTCAAAAGGATTTGGACGATTTGGGTGCGAAATATCAAGCCGAAGCCCAGCAATTGCAAACGGCTTTGGAGCAGATGCACCGCGATTTTCAGGCGGAAGAGATTTTGCTCACATCGGATCAGCGCCGTCAGAAGAAGGAGGCCATCGCCTCGAAAGAAGCCGAGTTGATGCAGTACAGAGAGAGCAAATTTGGTCCAACCGGGGAATTGTACCAGGAGCGAGCGCGTTTGATCAAGCCATTGCAAGACAAAGTATACGATGCCATTCAGAACGTGGCGAAGAAAGAGGGATACGCCTATATTTTTGATAAGAGCGGTGGGGCGTTGATGTTGTATGCAGATCAGAAGTTCGACAAAACCTTGGAGGTGATGGAGGCTTTGGGGATACCCACAGAGGATATGCCTGGGGCGCAAGTAGCACCGGCCAAACCGAATACGCAAAATCGATTGAATGCCCCTGCACCCAACGCGGGCAATGGGAATTCGGGTGCGGCGGACAATGACAACAACTAATTAAAAATTTACACAGAAAAAAATAATTACCGGATACATGAAAAAAACTATTCTATTTATCGCCATGACAATGCTTGTGGCTTTGGGTTCAGTGGCGCACGCACAAAAAATCGCAACCATCAACACCGCTAAGGTGGTAGATACTTTGCCTCAGAAAGATTCAGCATTGGCACAATTGGCCAAGATTGAGCAAGGTTATGCCATGCGTTTGCAGGATTTGGAGTTGGAAATGCAGAACAAAGAGAAAGATTATCAAGCCAAGTTGGCGATGAAGGCTTCTCCTGCGCAGTTGGAGTTGATCCAAAAGAGTTTCCAGCGTTTGCAACAAGAGGCTACAGAAACTCAGGAAGCATACAAGTCTGAGATTCAATCTGAGCAAGCCAAGTTGTACCAACCCATTTTGGATGCTGTGAAAAAGGCAACTGGTGAGGTGGCTAAGGCGAAGGGTTATGCGCACGTGATCGACAATTCTACTGGATCTGTGGTTTGGAGCTTGAACGCTACGGACGATATCACAGGTGCGGTGATTGCTGCGATGTTGAAGAAATAATTGGATAACACC
>CANHGC010000102.1 GCA_947460045.1 Bacteroidota bacterium
AAACGACCGTTGCGATCAACAACATTTCCAAAAACCTCAAGAAAACCGAACTGGCTACAGAAGTCGGCGCTTATTACGATACCGTCTTTTACCTCACGGGCGATAGCAACAAAGCCATTCTCCCAGTACTGTTTTCTGAAGTCCTAAGCGATTTCAGTTTCCAACGAAACCCCAAACTCACCAAAGAATTGGTGAAAGCCACACGAATTCGAGGCATTGGGGTTACCGATGGCACATTTATCGGACAGATGATGGGAAACACCTTCACCAACTACAACATCTATGACGAAAGCTTGGTGGTGCTCGACAAAGGCATCCCTACACCAATCAGCCCGGGCGCCGAAGTCATCTACGACTACAAGTTGGTGAATGTAGACAAAATGGGCCCCCGCCGACTGTTCCAAATCCAAGTCACACCGAAAAACCCCAGAGACCTAGCACTCAGCGGCTTCATTTGGATTGAAGACACTTCCGGTGCCATTGTGCGTTTGAGTGTGGAAATCACTGGCGCATCCAACTTGAATTACATAGAGAAACTGAAGTTCTCACAAGAATACATCCCCACCGAAACAGGTGCGTATTTTTGCACCAAGGCCCGTGTTATGATCGATATCGGTGAGCTGTCTGACCAAGCCGCAGGCATGGTTGCTACCAACGTTTTATCGTGTAAAAACATTCGATTCGGCATGGATTTCCCACCCAGATTTTTCGATAATCGCATCCAAATCGCGCCGGAAGCCAATTTGCAAAATGACTCTTTCTGGCTAAAAAACGCCCACATCAAACAATCTGCTGAAGAAGCCCGTATTTCGAGCAAAATCGACACACTCAACAGCCTACCACGCGTAAAATCATACATAGATTTGGTAAACTTTTTGGTCGATGGATATCAGCGCATTGGCAAAATTGACATAGGACCTTACTTCACCCTGGCCAGCTGGAACCCTTACGAAGGCTTTCGCATGAAATTGGGCTTTCGCACCACACCCGCCATTTCGAAAAACATGCAAACCAGCGGATTTCTGGCCTATGGATTTCGAGACCAAGCATACAAATACGGACTCAAAACAGACATCATCCTCAATCGCACATATTTAACCAAATTAACGATATCGCATACATACGATACTGAACTTATTGGCCTAACAGACAACGAAATATACTCACAAAGCTTGTTTACAGCATTCAATTTATTTGGATCCAACAACATCACCCTGGTAAGACAAAGCAAAGTTAATTTGGGTACCGATATAAGGCCCGGGCTCAGAATCAATTTGGGGGCATTTCATGGTGTTTACGATTTCCCGTATGTCAAAAATTATCGATTTGCGTACCATTCAAACTACCCAGACACCAACAGCTCTGGCATTTCCAACCACATCACCAACGCCCATGTATCGTTTCGATTGTTTTACGAACCAAAAAGTTATGACATACGCACCGATTACGATAGAATGACCTTCAGCGCGGGCGGACCGAAATATTCTTTGTATTTGCAACAGGGTATCAAGGGGTTGCTGGGCTCACAATACAACTACACCAAAGTTCAATTGGGATACATTTACGACCAAACTTGGAGTATCATGGGACGAAGTATTTTCGGCGTGGACTACAACCAAGTATTTGGTTTACTACCCTACCCTTTGCTCACCGTTTATGTGGGAAACCAGAGTTTCATGTATAGTCAGAACGCCTACAACCAAATGAGGATCTTTGAATTCGTGTCCGATAAAAGTCTTCAATTGAGTTTCGAGCACCACTTCAACGGATACATCATGAACCGCATTCCCCTATTGAATCATTTCAAACTTCGCGAAGTAATTTCCACCAAAGCTATTTACGGTACACTGCAAGAGCAGAACCGTCAGATCATCCCCACCCAGTGGAACGGACAGCCGATCACGCAATTCAAAACCTTCGACAAGAAACCCTACTGGGAAATTGGCGTTGGTATCGAGAATATTTTCAAGTGCCTGCGCATCGACTTGATATGGAGAATGACTTATCTGGAGCCCAACTCTGGTAGAAATGTTGGGGTAAAGGCGAGTTTTGCGATGTATTTTTAATATTTTAGTCGTATCAATGGCCCTTCAATAAAAATTCCATTAGAATTCAACCCCATGCTAATCCAACCTACATACACCTGCTTCGGCGCTGCACAAAGAGTTACCGGTTCAAAACACTTGATAACAAGCAGTTTGGGCACAAAAATCCTCCTCGATTGCGGTTTGGTACAAGGCGAGGGCGCGGAAGGCGATGACCTGAACAGACATTGGGGCTTTGAACCCAGCAGCATCGATTGCGTTATTCTGTCGCATGCCCACATCGACCACACAGGACTGCTGCCTAGATTGGTGAGGGATGGATTCTCCGGACCAATTTATTGCAATTCAGCCACAAAGGATCTTTGCAATATGATGTTGCTCGATAGTGCGCACATACAAGAAACGGATTTGATGCGAATCAACAAACGTCGATTGGCGCGGGGCGAAGATGCAATTGAGCCATTGTACAAAGAAATTGATGTCGTAAACACACTGTCGCAAATGGAAGTCGTTGAGGATGAAACTTGGTTTTCTATTGACGAACTCTGCCAATTCCAAATGATCCCCAATGCCCATATATTAGGTAGCGGGTGCATCCATTTATCGCTCAAAACAATAACCGACAAAACCATCACACTCACTTACACGGGTGATATTGGAAGGCCGAACGATCAAATATTGGAGGGCCCATTCCCCTTCCCTGCATCAGATTATATCATTTGCGAAAGCACTTATGGCAATCGCGAGCATTTGCCCAGTGAGGATGCAAAAGCGCCGTTGCTTGAGCTCATACACCACATTTGTGTGGAGAAACAGGGCAAAATCATCATCCCAGCTTTTTCTATTGACAGAACCCAGGAGATCATCTTTTTATTGGATCAACTAGCGCATGAAGACAAACTCCCTGAGATAAAGGTATATGTAGACTCCCCCTTGAGCGTAAAAGCCACTCAAGTGATGTCATTGCATCGTGAAAGTTTTAATCCATCTATTTTGGACTATATCTCTCGAGACGGTGATCCGTTTGCATTTCACAATTTGCACTATGTTTCTAAACTTGATGAGTCGAAGGCCATCAACGAGGAAAAACAGCCGAGCATCATCATTTCTGCCAGCGGAATGGCCGATGCGGGACGCGTTAAACACCACATCGCCAACAACATCGAAAACCCCAATTGCGCGATTTTACTGGTTGGATATGCATCGCCCAGAAGTTTGGCAGGGCAGCTGATCGAAGGCAGAGAGGAAGTGAAAATTTTTGGCGAAATTAAAAAAGTAAGGGCAGAAATTCACCGGATGGACAATTTCAGCGCCCATGCCGATTGGAAAGAAATGTGCGATTATCTGCTGTGTCAAGACCCCGCCAAAGTGAAGAAAATTTTCTTGGTTCATGGCGAACCCAGCAGCATGGCGAGCTTTGAAACCAAATTGAACAACCTGGGATTTTCTGATATAGAGCCCGCCAAAATGGGTGTATCTCACACTTTGATTTAACATGAAGAAAACAAAATCTATCGCGGCCTTGATGGGCTTATTCTTTTGGTCGAGCATGCTATTTGCTCAAGACGCAAGCCCAGAAAAATGGTTGGGCTACTGGAAAGGAACCGTTTCAGCAGGACCGATGCAAATTGGATTATCGTTTCATGTAACACAGGTGGAAGGACAGTATCAATCCACATTAGACGTACCCATGCAAGGTTTAAAGGAATATGCAGTAGAATCCACTATGGTGGATGAGAAAACATCCTCTTTAACATGGACAATGGGTTTCGGGGCAACTTTTACCGGCCACTTGATAGACTTAACCAAATTGGAGGGGACTTGGAAACAGAACGGGCAGGAAATTCCTTGTGTGTTTTATCACAGTTTTTTCGACCGCAAACCACAAACGCCGGTCGCCCCATTTCCTTACGAAGTAAAATTGGTGGATTTTTCACATCCTTCTGGGAAATTGAAGTTTTCAGGCACGCTGACTTACCCAAAATCGCCCGATAACGCCGGAGATTGGTCCGGAGAAAAGCTCAAAGAGGCGGCCGCCGGTAGCAGAATGGCCTTACCGCCAAAACCCATTCTCAGCGAAACCCCAATTGCACCCTTCCCCATCTTCCCGGCTGCGCCGGCCTTGGTGAAAGTCAATATTGACACGGCGGGTGTTCACCACCAGTTCCCGGTTGTTTTGTTATTGTCGGGCAGCGGTCCGCAGGACCGTGACGAAACCCTAGGCGCGCACAAACCCTTTGCTGTTTGGGCCGACGCACTCACACAATCCGGATTTGCCGTTTTGAGGGTTGATGACCGTGGGGTTGGAAAATCTCAAGGTGATGCAAAATTCTTGGCCAACACCACCACTGAGTCTTATGTGAGCGACGCACTGGCCGCCATCAATTATTTGGGTAGCTTGCCCATGATTGATACCACGCGGGTTTTTGTTATTGGCCATAGCGAAGGCGCTGCGGTAGCATTGATGTTGTCGAAAAAACGACAGCTTTCAGGCATTGTAACCTTGGCAGGAGCCACGAGCACCGGTATCGAAACCAGTGTTTATCAAATTCAAAACGAATGGAAAAACAACGGCTACGACTCTTTCACATGCCATCATTTGGGCGATGCGCAACGAAAGTTGATTTCGTTATCCATTGAAATGGGTGAAAGCAGGAATCCAGAAAACAAGGATCTCGCACAACCAACCACAGGGGAAAAAGACCAATTCGCTTTGGCCTTCTCCAAATGGGTAAAATCCAGTGACAAAAACTTCCAGAAAGCTTACAAAGTTTGGCGCAGTGATAATGCCAAAATCGCCAAGGTATACAAAGAGAAATCGGTTGAAACCTTCTTCGCAAAAAACTACATGCCATTGGGTTTCAATGCGTGGACACGTTACTTCTTTCAATTTGATCCGGTCCCCGATTTTTTAAATTTGAAAGATTGCGACATTTTGATGATTCAGGGGGGCCTCGACAAACAGGTGAATCCAATACCCACAAGACAACTCGTAAAATCGATGGAACAAGCGGGCGTTGGTGTAACCTATGCCGAATTCCCAAGTGTTAACCACATGATGCAACAGGCAAAAACTGGTAAGGTGTCGGAATATTTCGATTTGGAAGAGACCTTAACTGCTGGCGTTTATATCAAAACCTGCAGCTGGCTATTGGATCATGCTCGGTTGCGCTGATGAGCAATACTATCTAAATGCGGGAGTTAAGCCCCACGAGTTTGCGCTGATTAAAAATCAATCCGGAATCGTTCCCGGCGCATCTCTGAATAATCCAAGGGATTTTCAAAATCCGCTGCGAATTGCTTACGATTGCGAACCAAATGGATCGCCTCATAAACCGCCGCACGCATGCTGCTTGCATCTGCAGTATTCTTCCCTGCGATATCATATGCTGTGCCATGATCTGGACTTGTTCTCACAATTGACAAACCCGCCGTCACATTCACCCCATCCATAAAAGCCATGGTTTTAAATGGAATCAATCCTTGGTCGTGATACATCGCAATCACTGCATCAAAATTCTTATAATTACCACTACCAAAAAATGCATCGGCCGAATAGGGACCATATACCAATTTACCTTGCTTAAAATGTTTGGCAATGGCTGGCTGTATAATTTTAACCTCTTCGTCGCCCAACAAACCTTGGTCTCCCGCATGAGGATTCAAACCCAACACAGCAATTCTTGGCTTTAACACATTGAAATCATTTCTAAGGGCATTGTATACCACTTCGATTTTTTGTTCGATTTTCTCTTGTGTGAGATATTTACCCAATTGCGTTATTGCCACGTGTTCAGTAACCAATGCCACGCGCAAATCTTCACACGCCAATATCATTGCATGTGATTTGGCACCCAAAGCTTCAGCCAAGTACCCAGTATGACCAGTAAAATTGGCCGTGTGAGGCGCTACTGTAGATTTATCGATGGGCGCAGTGACCAAGGCCTCTAAAAACGGAGCATCCGCCAAAGCCTTATCAATGGCTAACAAAGCTTCTTTACCTGATTCAACAGAGGCTGCACCAATGTTAAAATCAATCGCTTCATCACTTGAAATCACCAAATTCAACTTACCCGGCTTCGCATCTGCAGCAGAGTTAACCAATTGATACATAGGCTCTTGAATGCCCAGGTGTTTCTTCCAAGCAACAAATGTTTTGGGATTACCATATAAAACCGGTGTACAGTATTTGTAAATATTGGGATCTGAAAACACCCGCAATACCAATTCCATGCCTACACCAGAAGGATCAC
>CANHGC010000103.1 GCA_947460045.1 Bacteroidota bacterium
ACAGGGGCATGGCGCCTGATGCCTCTATGGCATTTGTGGGTATTAAATATGCCAATGACACACTTGGTGGAAGCGGATTGGGTGATTACGTTGTGGCAAATCCCACCATTATCGATGGGTATAAATATGTATTTGATTTGGCAAACAAGCTGGGAATGCCGGCCGTTTGCAACTTGAGCTGGGGCATGCATACGGGTCCTCACGATGGAACATCGCTGTTTGATCGCTCGGTAAAATCTTTGGTTGGGTCGGGGAGAATCGTTGTAGGCGCTGCAGGTAACGACGGTCGCAATCAAATGCATGTATACGCCCAAACGAAATCGGATACTGTATTTACCATCGCCGTTGATAACAACAGAAAAAATCACCCAAGAGAAAATGTGATGACCGATATTTGGGGTGGAGTGGGCGATAAACTGAGCGTTCAGGTTTCGTTAGTAGACACTTTGGGTAATGTCATTGTCAATGTACCCTGGAATGTGGCCGGAGACTGCGTGAATTGTGGATCTTACAAGAAAATGTATCACAAAGGAACTGATACCATTTGGGTAATCGCCTCGGAACAAGTATATCCATTGAACAATAAGCCCAATTTGTTTTTAATCATCGAACACAATCGACCGCAGAATGGATACATCAAACTGGGATTGACGAGTTCTGGTGAAGTGCATGCTTGGAATTCTGGACAAGCTTACCGCTGGACATCCGGTCACTTCTACGATGGGCATAAAAATCAAAAATTCGGAACCAAGTTTATCGCTGGTGTAGCCGAAGGTTCTGTAGGAGAAAACGGAGGGACCGGCACGCACACATTAACCGCTGGAGCGTACATCAATAGGAATGAATGGACCAATTTTGAGGGCAAGTATTTCAATCAACCTTGGCATGTTGTGGGCGATATCGCTGGATTTAGTAGCCGTGGTTTGATGCCTAGAACCAAGGATTTTCCAAATGGAAGAATTAAGCCCGATGTGATCGCTCCGGGTCAGATGATTGCGTCTTCACTGCATCGCAGACAAGTTCCAGGATGGTTGAACAACGAAATTTTACATAAAACAACCTATCAAGGACAAGACGTTTACTGGGCGATGTTTTCCGGGACGTCAATGGCATCGCCGCACGTTGCTGGTATCGTGGCGCTGTATCTTCAAGCAAACGAATGGTTAACACCCGCTGAAATTCGACAGTTATGGAGACTCACCGCCAGGAAAGATCAGTTTACCACGAATGATTCAAACGGGAACAGTGGCTACGGCAAAATTGACGCATTTGAAACACTAAAAATCATCGATAAATATGCGTCACTCGAAAACAAGGATTTGAAAAACAGTTGGATGTGTTATGTAAATCCAATGTCTGAACTCGTTATTGCCAACTCAAAAAATCCCCAATGGAGTGGTGAAATTATGCTGTGTGATGTTATGGGGAAAATGGTGTTAAGAAAGAGTGTTAGATATAACCAGGTAATAGATTTATCGCATTTATCAGATGGAATATATTGCGGCTATGTTTTCGAACCCAAAACCGGTGATAAATTCACTTTCAAAGTGGTTAAGTAACGGTACTTTATAAATAACCCACTTCAAACAGAAGAGCGATTAGGTCACGCCTTCTTTTGTTGTAGGTATTCCAAATAGGGCAGGATGTATCGATCTTTTTTCTGAGGAAATATATCAGAGATGGTCACCATGATACCCGATTCCTCAACATTGCCAAAATGGTCGTTGATTGAGGTACCAAATGCACGCATAGTCGGACTCAAATTCATATAGTTATTGAACAATGGGGGAATATTCTCACCCAGCTCACGAACGCGGGTATTCAGTAACTTGTGGCCGTCTTTGTATTCCAACCCAACCAATTTATCCATGAAATCTTGGCATTCAAATTCCAACTGGATGGGGGTGTCGATTTGAACCAATTGATCAGGATCTGGGAAATAATGATGCATAAATCGCAAAATTGTATCTCTTGCTTCGCGATTGAAATCGGTATACATGGTGATTTTCCCGAAAAAATACTTCATCTCGGGATACATAACCACCAAGGCGCCCAAACCATCCCATAAATTATCGAGAGAGAAAAGACCTTTTCTGCTGCCAGCGCTTGGTTGAAATTCCGGCTGAACAAAACTTCTTCCCAATTCAATGGTGTAGGGGAAGTAATCTGATTTTAGTTTGTCAGAAAATTGAAAAATCTCTCTGGTTGACAAATGGAAATCGCCATTTTCATCCTCGGCATCTTTGCACAGAATAACCCGATAACCACCCACGATGGCTTTTTCTGCTGGGTCCCATACAATCAATTGGCTATAGGCATATTTCCCTAAATCAAATTCATCGATATCTATAGATTTACCCGTGCCACCGCCTGCTGCTCTAAAACTCACCTCCCGCAAACGTCCTACTTCCCTCATCAAATGGGGCTTATTGTTCCCGTTGAAAATGTAAATTTCATTGGAGGCGTTGTTGGTAGGCCGAACAAAAATCTCTGAAGATAATTCAGCAATCAACAATTCTCTCTCAATGGGGTCAATGATATTCTCTGTCATGCCGGTTACACTCATTCGGTAAAAATAGGAAATAATTGATATTGATTATCAATCTAACTCAAAAGTGGCATTCGGATTATCTTGGAGTGAATAAACAAATTTCTTTAATTGTTGGGCTTCATTCCAAACGTTCTTCTTGTTAAAAATATTCGAAGCGATTGGCTTGCCAATAGTTAACGTAATCGATTTCCCTTTTTGTTTGTATAACTCGTCGGCCAATGTCAACATTTCAATATTGAATTTGATACCCAATGATTTTCGCCAATTAGCCAATCTGTAAAATCGATTCGAGTTACAACCATTCACATGAACAGGAATGATTGTGTAATTATACTGAATTGCTTTTGACAGAAAACTTTTCTGCCAATCCAAGTCCATGATTACACCATCTGTTTTTCTTGAACACAATCCAGCAGGGAAGACAATCATCAGCGCGCCAGAGGCGTATGCTTGATCCACTTTCACCATAGAATCTTTGGCTTTTTTCCCAAATTTATTTACCGGTATGAAGTTTTCTTTGAACTGAGGTATATGGGCCAGTACATCGTTCGCAATGATTCTAACGTCTTTGCGAATTTTTCCCGCTTCACTGAACAATGCCAATGCATCCATTCCCGCCATTGGGTGGTTGCCAATCAAAATGGCATTGCCAACTACAGGAATGTTGTGTTTGTTTATCACGTGAATGGCACATTGCATTTCTTCAAGCGCATGGGATGCGAAATCGGTGCCATTATCTCCGTGGTACTTGCTCAAAAGATGGTTGAGTTCATCTTGGTGTACAAAACCTTCAAACCAACGTATTATAAATCCTGGAAGCCAACGCGATAGCCAAACGCTTTTTGCAGCGATTACTTTTCTAATGTTGATTTGTAGTGGTTGGTTTTCCAAGTGAATTACGTAATCAATTTAAGATTGTTGCCTTGGTTGCGTCCAATATGGCAAACGCCGCGGCTGAGCTGCTGGCTTCAGAATACACCCTCAATACTGGCTCGGTACCACTTGGCCTAATCATTACCCAAGATCCATCGTGCAAACGGAATTTGAAACCATCTACATCCTCAACAGATACTATATTATAACTTCCAAAAGAATCGTAACTTCTTGATTTACATTTTGCAATGATGCTTTCCTTCAACTCATTGGTTAAGTGTAAGTCGTATCTTTCCACGGCGAAAGAACCCACCTTAGAATACATGTCTTCAATCAATTGCGATACGGTTTTACCTGTTTTTGCCATGTATTCCATCAAGACCAATCCCATCCAAACGCCATCGCGCTCAGGAATATGCCCTTTGATGGCAATGCCACCGCTTTCCTCGGCCCCAATAAGCACATCCTCGGTAACCATGTATTCGCAAATGTATTTGAATCCAATCTTTGTGGTAATCGCTTCCAAGCCTTTGAGGTCACAAAGTTTTTGCACTTTATCGCTCACAGAGAAGCTTTTTACCACTTTACCTGAATATCCTTTGAAGGTGGTTAAATACTCAATCAACAACAAAATCAAATGATGAGAATCAACGAAATTGCCTTTTTCATCAAACCATCCAATCCTATCGGCATCACCATCCGTGGCCAATCCGCACAAATACGAATCTTTTGACTGAATCAATGGACCAATTTCCGGTAAGTTCTTCAAAATGGGCTCTGGAGCACGGCCCTCAAAACCTGGATTGTAATTTCCGTGCAAAATTGTGGCTTCGGGAAGCAGTCTTTTCACGATGGCCTGACCAGCACCATACATCGCATCGTAAACCAATCCAGATGAGATCGATGACAATGCATCCATATCAAATTGATTGATGCAATGATTGTAGTACATGGTTTCAAAATCACCGTATTCAATCATTCCATTGTTGATATACGATTCAAAAGTATCACCAGCAGCAACCACATCATTCGGGATGAGATTTTCTACCTTGGTTACCTCCGACGGTATGGCTGGGCCACCATAATTGGCTTTGATTTTATAACCATTGTATGTTGGGGGATTGTGACTGGCTGTTAAAATGATACCAGCGCCCGTATTCAATTGATTGGCCGCCAATGATATCATTGGGGTGGAAACAAAACCGTTAGAAATAATCACTTTGATGCCTTGAGCTGCCAATTGACGAGCAGTTTCTTTGGCAAACATTTCACCACCAAATCTGCAATCGTATCCCACAACGCAACTTTTTGGCAAATCACTTTCGCTAAGCCATTGTCCGGTTGCGTTGGCAACACGTCTAACGTTGGCTACTGTAAACTCATCGGCGATGATTTCTCGCCATCCATCGGTTCCAAATTTTATCTGATACATCTTTATCTCTTTTTTAATTTATACAAAGGCATTTTCGCCTGTAATTTCCATACCCAATATCAATAAATGTATGTCGTGCGTTCCTTCGTAAGTCACAACAGATTCCAAATTCATCATGTGACGCATGATGGGGAATTCACCTGTTATGCCCATACCGCCCAACATCTGCCTGGCTTCACGTGCTACATTCAGGGCGATTTCTACGTTGTTTCTTTTTGCCATTGAAATTTGAGCAGGTGTAGCAAGTCCCTTGTCCATCAGTTGCCCCAATCGCCAAACCAACAACTGTGCTTTGGTGATCTCAGTGAGCATTTCTGACAATTTCTTTTGCTGTAATTGGAAGCCCCCAATGGGTTTGCCAAATTGAATTCTCTGTTTAGCGTATCTAACAGCGGTATCATAGCAATCCATGGCAGCACCCAAGGCACCCCAACTGATGCCGTACCTAGCGCTGTTCAAGCAAGTGAGTGGCCCTTTTAATCCGGTAACCCCAGGTAGAATGTTCTCTTTAGGGACTTTTACGTTATCAAAAACCAATTCGCCAGTACAACTCGCTCTTAAACTCCATTTATTATGGGTTGTAGGTGTGGTAAAACCTTCCATGCCTCTCTCCACGATAACACCATGAACGATTCCAGCTTCATTTTTGGCCCAAACCACGGCGACATCTGCAAAAGGAGCATTACTGATCCACATTTTAGCGCCATTCAGCACTACGTGATCTCCTTTGTCGACAAAATTCGTGGTCATGCCACCAGGATTGGATCCATGATCAGGTTCTGTTAGTCCAAAACAACCCAGCCAATCGCCCGATGCCAATTTGGGCAGATATTTGTTTTTCTGCGCTTCGCTACCAAATTTATAAATGGGATACATCACCAAAGATCCCTGAACAGAGGCAGTTGATCTCACGCCACTATCGCATCGCTCAAGTTCCTGCATGATGATTCCGTAAGTGGTATAGTCCATGCCACCACAACCATATTCCACCGGCAATTGCGGCCCAAATGCACCGATTTCACCCAGTTGTTTTACGATGTGTGTGGGGAATTCCGCCTGCTGAGCGAAATGCTCAATGATTGGACTCAATTCGCGCTTTACGTACTCTCTCACGGAAGAACGAATGAGTTTTTGTTCCTCAGTGAGCAAGTCGTCAATGGCGTAAAAATCTGGAGCAACGTATCGATCCTTGCCCTGATTGGCCGAAAGTAAATCTGAAATTTCTTGTGAACTCATGTAACTTATCTCTTACAAATGTAACATAGTTGTTTTCTTTGCATAAGTTTTTTCATTAAAGAATATGTTAACAACCATTTTTATTGACCAATTGCAAGTTCATGCCCCCATCGGTTGGTTTGAAGAGGAAAGGACGTCAAAAGTGACGCTTGCAATCAG
>CANHGC010000104.1 GCA_947460045.1 Bacteroidota bacterium
CGATGGTTTGTCTGTAAAAGAAGCAATACAAGCCGCCATTGCCAAAATAGAAAAAGCCGGCTGGGGACAGCCCAAAGTAAACTATAAACTCCGCGAAGCAGGTTTTGGCCGCCAACGTTATTGGGGCGAACCATTCCCCATCACTTTCAACCACGAAGGCATCCCACAACTCGAAACAACGCTGCCAGTAGAATTACCCCAAGTAGAAAGCTACAAACCCTCTGGAAACGGAGAAAGCCCGCTATCGGCAGTAACCGAATGGGTCAATACATCCCAAGGCAAACGAGAAACAGACACCATGCCAGGCTGGGCAGGCAGCAGTTGGTATTTCCTTCGCTATACAGACCCCAACAACCACACAGACTTCGCGTCGGCCGAAGCCCTCAGTTATTGGAAACAAGTCGACCTCTACGTGGGTGGATCTGAACACGCCACCGGTCACCTTTTGTACAGTCGCTTCTGGACCAAATTCCTCTTCGATTTGGGTTATATTCCGTTCGATGAACCCTTCCAAAGATTGGTCAATCAAGGCATGATCATGGGCGAAGACGGTCAAAAAATGAGCAAACGTTGGGGCAATGTTGTAAACCCCGATGATGTTTGCGCACAATACGGTGCAGATACATTGAGAATGTACGAAATGTTCCTAGGTCCACTCACCGATTCAAAACCTTGGAATACCAATGGCATTGAAGGTGTAAGTAGATTTTTCGGGAAGTTTTGGCGCTTGTTCTACGAAGGTGAAACCTGGGCAGTGAATCAGGAAAAAGCCTCGCCAGAAGAACTGAAAATCCTTCATAAAACCATCAAAAAAATCACCGAAGACATTGAAAGCATGAGCTTCAATACCTCCGTTTCTGCTTTCATGGTGGCCACAAATGAATTAGGTACACTGAAGTGCCGCAAACGAGAAATCCTCGAACCCATTTTGATTCTTCTTGCGCCCTTTGCGCCCCACATCACAGAAGAATTGTGGCACCAATTGGGCAACACCGAAAGCATCCATATCGCCACCTGGCCCACACATGACCCATCGTTATTGATCGAAAACTCCTTCAATTACCCCATCAGCATCAACGGCAAAACACGGGCTCAAATCGAATTCAACCTAACAGCCACCGAAGAAGAAATCAAACAAACGGTGCTCAATCACGAATTGGTCATCAAATGGATGGAAGACAAACCCCTCAAGAAATTCATTCTTGTGAAGGGCAGAATCGTAAACGTGGTGGTTTAAACCTCCGAAGGTGATGTTGCTTTAACCACCGCCAACTGACCCTCAAACTCAATCACAGCGCCGGGGTACAACTTATTTCGCTTGCGAAATTCTTGTACTCCATCCACCACAACCATGCCCTCGGTGATCACATCATTGGCCATCGCCCCGCTCTCTACCCAACCCAATAATTTTAGGGCCTGATTCAGTTGAATAAAAGGTGTGTGAATGGATATTTCCTCCATTAGATTGAGAAACTCTCACCACATCCGCAGGTGCGTGATGCATTGGGATTGATAAAATTGAATCCCTTGCCATTCAATCCGTCAGAAAAATCCAATTCTGTGCCACACAAGTATAAAAAACTCTTCATGTCGCACACAATCTTCAATCTTTCATCCCCAAATTGCATGTCGCCAGGCTTATCCTCATTGTCGAAATCCAACTCATAAGTTAAACCCGAACAACCGCCACCCTTGACACCCACACGCAGAAAATATTCCGCAGCAGAAATGTTCGATTCACGCATCAAATCATAGGCCTTGTCCAAAGCCTTGTCCGTAATGGTGATTTCATTGCCCTGGGCGATCATGATTCAGATGAATTAGAAATGGGTTTTTTCGCTCTCAATGGGCTCTAAACCATTCTTCGCGCGGTAATCGTTGATAGCAGAACGAATGGCATCCTCAGCCAATACCGAACAGTGAATTTTCACCGGTGGCAATGCCAACTCTTCCACGATTTCCATATTATCGATACTCAATGCTTCATCAATCGACTTTCCCTTCAACCACTCAGTAGCCAAAGAAGAAGAAGCGATGGCAGAACCACAGCCAAAAGTCTTGAATTTTGCGTCCTCAATGATACCAGTTTCGTGGTTCACTTCGATTTGCAATCGCATTACGTCTCCACACTCAGGCGCGCCCACCAAACCAGTGCCTACATTGGTTTTTGATTTATCCAAAGTGCCAATGTTTCTTGGGTTGGTATAATGATCTACTACTTTATCTGAATATGCCATGATTTTTTTCTTTTACAAATTTACAATTTAGAACGATTCTGAACAAGAACTATTAATGCTCACTCCACTCAATCGATTTGAGGTCGATGCCCTCTTTGAACATCTCCCACAAAGGACTCATATCGCGCAGTTTGTTCACCGCTTCAGACACCAATTTAATGGTATAATCAATCTCCGCATCCGTGGTGAACCTACCCAATCCAAAACGCAACGAACTGTGCGCCAACTCATCGTCCAATCCCAAACTCTTCAATACATAGCTGGGCTCCAATGAGGCCGATGTACAAGCAGATCCGCTCGATACAGCCACGTCCTTGATTCCCATCATCAAACCTTCTCCCTCAACATATTTAAAACTGATGTTCGAGGTATGTGGCAAACGATGTTCCTTATTTCCGTTCAAATAACTTTCTTCCAATTTCAACAATTCGGTTTCCAAACGATCACGCATCACCATCAATCGCGCCGATTCCTCAGCCATTTCCAATCTAGCAATCTCGCAGGCCTTACCAAATCCAACAATACCAGGGACGTTCAAAGTACCACTGCGCATTCCGCGCTCGTGACCACCACCATCCATCTGGGCAGTTACCTTTACCCTTGGATTCTTCCTGCGAACATACAATGCACCTACGCCCTTCGGACCGTACATCTTGTGCGCTGTAAAACTCATCAAATCAATGTGATCAGCCAATACGTCTACAGGAATCTTGCCCACCGCTTGGGTTGCATCTGTATGAAACAATACGCCACGCTCTTTACACAATGCACCAATTTCACGAATGGGCTGTAAAACACCCAACTCGTTGTTGCCATACATCACCGTTACCAAAATGGTGTTGGGCTTAATCGCTGCAGCAATGGCATCCACCGAAATCAATCCATCTTCAGCAACAGACAAATAGGTTATCTCAGCACCCATCTTCTCCAAATGCTTGCAAGTATCTAAAACCGCCTTGTGCTCAGTGGATAAGGTAATGATGTGATTTCCCTTGCTTGCATACATCTCAAAAACACCCTTGATCGCCAAGTTGTTACTTTCTGTAGCACCACTGGTAAAAATGATCTCTTTTTCACTGCTTCCGATCAATGCTGCAATCTGCTCACGGGCATAATCTACCGCTTCCTCAGATTTCCATCCAAAGGGGTGACTTTTACTCGCAGCGTTTCCATAAGCTTCCAAAAAATAAGGGGTCATGGCCTCAAAAACACGGGGATCAACCTGTGTAGTGGCATTGTTGTCGAGGTATATGGGCAATTTTAACATGGCTTTGTTTATTATTTAGAGTGTTTCTAAACTGCAAAATTAACGCATCTGCGCTCAGATTGTTTCGGTATTTCTAGTTTCTGCGAAAAGAATGTTCTTTGTAGTGAATTTTTCCATGAAAAAACTTGAACACATCGGCATCGCCGTAGCCAATCTCGAAGCCTCCGAGGCACTGTTTACCCAATTGCTAGGCATCGAACCATACAAAAGAGAAACCGTTGAAAGCGAAAATGTAATCACCTCATTTTTTCAAATTGGCGATGTAAAAATTGAACTACTCGCTGCAAGCAACCCAAACAGTACCATCGCCAAATTCATCGAAAAAAAGGGCGAAGGCCTGCATCACCTGGCCTTTGAAGTGGAAAACATCGAAGAAGAAATAGAGAAAAAAACCAACCTGGGCTTTGAACTCATTCACACCAAACCCAAAGACGGTGCCGATGGAAAAATCATCGCCTTCTTGCACCCAAAATCCACCAACAGCGTACTCACAGAAATGTGTCAGACCGTGGTTAAATAAATCCCCATGCCAAAAAATAACAGCGCCAAAAACAGGTCAATTTGCTTGATCCTTCGCTCTGTTAAATAATTTTTGATTTTGCCGGATCCCCAAGCCACCCCAATTTCAGTGACAAAAACCGTTGCCAGCGCCGCAACGCCAAATATCCACTTGCCAGAATAATTAAAATCGGCCGCAGGTGGTAAACTGTATAAACTCAACCACCAGGCAATGTTCACTGGGTTCACGATGTTGATGGCGAAAGATTTCAATGCCAACTGCCAATCTTTCATTAACAACAAACGATCGTCTATACCCTGCTTCTTTGCCTTGTGATGGTGCATCAAATGTTGAATGCCCAACCCAAAAAAGACCACGCCGCCAACCGCAGCAATTGTGCCCCTGTATTCGGTTAAATACTCCGTAATCGCCTCCGAAAAATGCAAGGCAACCGCAACGTAAATTAAGTCGCCCAAAATAACACCGATTGATAGCGGCAAACCCTTCCGCCAACCCCCAACCAAACCCGCTTGAATCAATAAAAAGAACACCGCACCCAGAGAAATGCTCATCACAAAGCCCGTTCCAATGCCAAATATGATGGGTGCCAACATCCTTTTTTCTGTTTTTTGGGTGAATTATCTTCGGTTTCGAAGGAAAGTCTTCCCCCATGGCCGCAAATCGCTTGCAATTTAATCACAGCCCTCAGATTTTTTCTCAATAAAATTAAGCCCTGCCAAAGCATACCAAAAAGTATGTGTAAAAGTTGGGGAAGATGCGCGCCTCCATTCAGATTGAGCACCCCCAATACCAACGTAAATTTGAATCAATGAGTTTCTTTTCATCAGACTGGGACGACGAGGAAGAAGAAGATGTTTTCCAAGGCGATGTTGACGCACTCGTGCGCGATTTCGAAAGCAAACAACAGAAAACTTTTTCCGCGCGTGAATGGCTCGAGCTGTATCGATACTACGCAAGCCAATTTCCTGCCAAAACAGGGCAATATCGCGCAGATACCTACATCAAAGTGATTTTGGAATCGGCCATCCAACAATTCCCCTACATGCCCATTTTCTCTCTACACATGGCTGAATGGCTCATCAGAGATCAAAAATTGGCAAAAGCCAGAACCATTGTAAACCAAGCGCTCCAATACACGCCCTTCGAACCGGCCCTGGGATTCATGCAATCCCTGGTATTTAGTTTGCAAGGACATAAAAAGAAAGCACTAGACGAACTACAAACAGTCCTAGAAAACATGGGCGAGGAAGAAGCCATGCTCGAGGATTTTTTAGAAATATCCCTCTATCACGGACAATTTGACCTGGCGATGCCTGTGCTCGAAAAAGCACTCGATACCGGTGCAGAAGTAAGCGTTATTCTTGAGAAATATATAGAAAAAGCAGAAGAAGGCGGATTGATCGATGCCCTTTTGCCCATGATTCAACGCATCATCGACCAAGATCCATACTCCGCAGAAGCATGGTACGTTTTGGGTTCCGGTTACATGGCACAAGGCGATCACGAACAAGCCCTCAAAGCCCTCGATTTTGCCGTTACCATCAATGAAAATTTTGCCGATGCTTGGGTCACATTCCTAGAATGCACCTATGAACTCGGTCACTACCAAGATTTCATCAATACCTATGGCGAATTGAGTACCCGCTTCCCCAAAAAAACCTTTGCAGAAATCGAAGGGCTACTTGCTTGGAGTCATTACGAACAAGGCGATGTAAAAACCTGCAGATCCATCTACAAAGAAATCCTAAAAAATCAACCCCAAGATGCCGAATGTTGGTATTCGATGGGCCTTACTTGGCACTATGAAGAGAATTATTCAGCCGCCATCCCTTACCTCGAAAGAGCCTATGATTTGGACCATTTCGAATCCGATTATGGCATGGTGCTCGCCAGTGCCTATTTCGGTGCCCACATGCAGGAAAAATGGGAAGCGCTGTATGAATCTTTGACCATCGAACACGCCACCAACCCAGAAGTTTGGCTCGATTACAGCACATCGCTCTATGAAATCGGTGAATCAGACAAAGCCTTAGATGTCATTGAAACCGGTTTGCTCAACAACCCCCAACACAGTGGATTGTTATATCGATTGGCCGCGCTTTGCTACCTTTCCGGACAAGCATCAGCAGCCATTTTCGTACTCGAAAAAGCCCTCGAATTGAACGCCAACGAGCACATTCAATTATTTACCTTTGCACCCGAGCTTAAAAAAGC
>CANHGC010000105.1 GCA_947460045.1 Bacteroidota bacterium
CATAATCTTTGCCCAACACATTGTGCGGATACTTATAAGCCCAGGCCCAATCTGGCAAACCGGGATTCGCCTTCAAATTCGCAATACCCCAATCGCCATCGCCAGAAAAATGACAACCAAACCTACCCAAGCCGTAACTCAACATCATCGCCGGCCCGCCCGCATCAAACACATGTCGCCAGTGCATCCCTTTTTTGGCGGCATACCAAATCACACCCGCCGCACCGCATATCAGGCCTCCATAGAACGTCCACCCACCGCTGGTAAGCAAATCCATCAAAAAGGTCTCCCAATGAATCTCGCTGGGGGTTTCCAACAAGTGAAACACCTTGGCGCCCAAAAATCCGCTGAGTAGGGCGATGGTGGTGATGTTCGACATATGGGCAGAGGCACCGGATTCAATCACCGTTTCGCTGGGCAATTGGGCCCTTTGCTTTTGATCTGCAGCCCAGGTACGCCATACAGAAAACGCCATCGCCAAGAAACCAAACAACCAGCTGCCTTCGGTAGAAAACACGTGATCTTGGGGTGAAAAGCCATCGCCGGTTTCCACCATCAAATACAAAATTTTATAGCCAAACAAGAACGCCATCACAGCATTCAACACGTATTCACTTTTAGCCACCGCGCCGCCGGTGATCTGCTTCACTTTCACCTTGGCAAACTGCCCCAATCCGGTTTTGCGATCCAGCTCAGACGACATCGCCCAGAAAGCCGCGCCAATGCTCATGGCCACAAAAAAGCCAAACGTATTCACCACTTTCAGAAATGGCAGTGATAGGCCAGTAAGATCAAATATGAAATGATAGAGGGTTGGAAACACAGGTGCAAGTTAATGCTCAACTCCGGCGTAATCAAATGCTGCGTTCACCCATCCTTGAGAATCCAGTTCAGACAACGTCACATTGGCCACGGTATTCACCAACAACGGGTCATAATCGGTGGCCACTTTGATGTAGTTATCGGTAAAACCAAACATCACCCCTCTGCGCTCTTCCTCCTCAAACAACACCGGCCTTTGCGTACCCAAGTGCTCACGATAAAAGGCCATGCGCTTCTTTTCACTCAAGCCGCGAAGCATCTCACCGCGCTCCATTCTCACTTTCACAGGCACCACATCCTTCATTTTTTTGGCCGTGGTATTGGCCCTTTCCGAATAGGGGAATACGTGCAGGTACGACACCTCCAATTCGTTCAAAAACTGATAGGTTTCGAGGAAATGCTCTTCGGTTTCGCCGGGGAAGCCCACAATTACATCCACCCCAATGCCGCAATGGGGCATCAAAGTTTTAATCTTTGCGATGCGCGAACGGTACAATTCACGCAGATATTTCCGTCGCATGCGCATCAAAATCTCATCGCTACCGCTTTGCAACGGGATGTGAAAATGGGGCACAAAGCGTTTACTTTTCGATACAAACTCTATGATTTCATCGGTGAGCAAATTGGGTTCGATGCTACTGATTCTGTAGCGATCTACGCCTTCCACCTGATCGATGGCTTGCACGAGATCAAAAAAAGTTTGTTCATGCTCTACGCCAAAATCGCCGAGGTTCACACCCGTTAACACTATTTCCTTGGCACCTTGCTGGGCGGCTTCTTCCACCAATTTCAGGGTTGCCTCCACATTGCCACTTCGGCTCTTGCCACGGGCCAATGGAATGGTACAAAAACTGCAAAAATAATCGCACCCGTCTTGCACTTTCAAAAAGATGCGGGTTCTATCGCCCAAACTGTAACCGGGCACAAAATCGTTTACTTCTTTGATCGGCGCATTGAAAACCAATGGCTTGGGCTCCTTCACCAATGTGTGCAAGTGATCTACCAATTGAAATTTCTCTGCGGCGCCGAGCACCATATCTACACCTGGAATTTGTGCGATTTCGTTGGGTTTCAGCTGCGCATAACATCCAATCACCACCACGTAAGCATTGGGATTTTGCTTCAACGCTTCCCGAACCACCTTTTTACATTTCCGATCGGCATGATCCGTTACGCTGCATGTGTTGATCACATACAAATCTGCACCGTCTTGAAATTCCTTTTTCTCAAATCCCGCCTTACTCAATTGCTGTCCGATGGCACTGCTTTCAGCAAAATTGAGCTTGCAGCCAAGGGTATAAAAAGCAACGGTAGACATGAATTGTGATAAGAATTACAAAGGTACGGAATCTCCGCGGGTTCTTAAAAAACCAAAGCAAATTCCAAACTCCAGGTGCCAATCATCTGAGGCGTACCGGGTTTTTCCTTTTTGGGATCTGTGGTGGGAGAAATCAGCTCTTGCTCAGTTTCAGGGATGCCATCGTTGTTCAAATCCACCAACCCACGGATCACAAAATCATCGTTCAAATTCCTCAATCCCATTTTCATCGACACCGAATAACCAAAAGATTCACCGCGCGATTGATACCCCACAGAGGCCTGATAATCCATGAGTTTGATGGGCAATCTATTCCACTTCTCAGTAGAATTAAAGGTACTCAATGAGGTTGGCAGTGGCGTTTTTGCGGGCCCCACATACATCACAGAATTGAAATTGTATCCCAATTGCAAGCCCGCCTGTATCTGTTTGATGTTTTTATCGCGCTGCTTCGATAAGCGATAGGTCATCAACAAGGGCACATCCATGCTCATGATGGCGATTTTGGTGTAACTCCGATTGATGTTTGAATCGCCCTGTCTCCCATTGGCAAAATTGCTGCCCCGCATCCGCAGATCCAGCCCTGTTTGAAACCCCAATGGCGAACGCTTTTCAGGATTCGTGTGAAAATAAAATCCCGCCATAAACCCAACGGTTGGCCTTGGATTGATCAACTTACCGCCATACATCGAATTCAAGCCCATCCCCAATTTCAAACCATAATTCTGCCGACCATCATATTCCAAATCAGACACAGCTTGGGCATTTCCTTGAACAGACATCATGCCGATACAGGTCACCAAAATCCACTGTTTGATTTTCATTGTTCTTTGCGATTAAATTTCTTTTCCTTTGAGTGCCGCCGAAACCGCTACATCCATCAATCGCTCAGCAAACGGACGTGTATAATCGTTCAAATCCGTTACCGCAGAGAGAATCATGTCTTTTTCGGCTCGCTCTTGCAATAGACACTCCAAGGCCACAATGCGTTGTTTGGTACCCTCGATTTCTTCTGCATTCATCAAATTGGCATTTTTCTCCATGAATCTTTGAGCCAAATACACCAATTGCTGTCCTTCATTGATGGCTTCCTGATGAAGGCGTGTTTGAATATCGGCCTGAGCAAACTGGAATCCTTCGAGCAGCATTTTTTCTACTTGATCGTCTGTAAGTCCGTATTGGGGTTTGATTTCGATGTGTTGAACCACACCGCTTCTCAATTCTTTGGCTTGCACTTTCAGCAGACCATCGGCATCGAGCGCAAAAACCACTTCAATTTTGGGCAGGCCTGCGGGCATCGCTGGTATTCCTTTGAGCACAAACTCACCCAACTTCCTGTTTTCCGATACCATTTCTCTTTCGCCTTGATAGATACTGATCATCAAATTCACCTGACCGTCTACGGAGGTGGTATACTCTCGACCCACTTTACAGGGGATTTTGTTATTTCTTGGAATCAGCACATCCATCAAACCACCGGCTGTTTCAATACCCAAACTCAGGGGGGTCACATCCAACAGCAACACATCTTTTCGATTACCCGCCAGCACGTCGGCCTCTATGGCAGCGCCCAATGCCACCACTTCATCGGGATTGATCTGATTGTTCACGGTTACATGCGGGAACATACCACTGAGCAATTTCAATACTTCCGGATAGCGGGTAGAACCTCCCACCATCACCACCGCTTCGATGTGCTCGGGTTTTAGTTGAGCATCGCGGAGGGCGGCCGCAATGCAATCTTTGGTTTTGAGCATGAGTGGTCTTGCGGCCGCCTCCAAACCATGATAATCCAACCGCAAATCAACCACGCTGCCATCGCCCAAATCAAAGACATGCACAAACACTTTATCTTCATTGGCACCCAAAAACACCTTCGCTTCCTCTGCCAACAATCGCAATCGATGTACATCGCCCACAGCCGTTAGTTCCGACAAAACCACTTGCTCCGATTGCCAATGCATCATCACCGATCGATCAATATCATCGCCACCCAACGCAGTATCACCCTTGGTAGATAGCACCTCAAATACGCCATCTTCTATTTTCAATATGGACACATCAAACGTGCCTCCCCCCAAATCATACACCAACACCGTTTGCTCTTTGTCTCTATCCAACCCAATGCCATAGCTCAAACTCGCTGCAGTGGGTTCATTTACGATGCGCAACACCTCCAACCCCGCCAATTTCCCCGCATCCCTTGTGGCTTGTCGCTGAGAATCATTGAAATACGCAGGCACAGTAACCACCGCTTGCAATACATCGGCATTCAAAACGCGCTCCGCCTTTTGCTTCAACTCCCGCAGGATGATGGCGCTCAACTCTATCGGATTGTAAAATCGATCATCGACCTGCACCTTTACCATCGCGTCCTTTTCCTCATCGATGATTCTATAACCCAAATAAGATTGAAACGCGGCAATGTCTTTATAGCTCTTTCCCAACAGCCTTTTCACACTAAACACGGTACGATCGGGGCGATCAACCAAACCCGATTTTGCCAATACCCCCACTTGGGCAACGCCCCCATCGCCAAAAGCAATCACCGAAGGCACCAATGCACCCATGGCATCGGCGATGATTTCCGCAGCGCCTGAGGCAGGATTCACCCACGCCACCAAACTGTTCGTGGTTCCCAAATCAATCCCAACCACCACTTGCGGCTTGGCCACTTTCCCTGAAATATCTATTTTAATTTTTGCCATCGATCGCTCACTTTCAATTCACAAAGTTACTGCTGAAAAACAAATCTTGACACAAGTAAATTCATCAGTTCGTGACATTCTTATGACCAAATCCTTACAATTCGGATAGGCCTCAGCCCATGGGCTTGAGATAATTTTGCGACACCGAAAAACATGAAAAAAGCACACTTAATTCTAGGCACCGTGATTGCAACACTGTGCAGCAACCCCATCCAGGCGCAAACCGTTGTTTCTGACTCTGTGGCGATGGGCGCTGGATACGGCAAAGCGGTTTATTACAACATCAGAACGGGCGCTGAAGCATCGGCCCCAATAGACCAATGGCATTTTTCACACACCACCGTGTCGCGCGACAACTGTATCCGCGTAAACCACATGGGCGGTGTTGAGGTGTATGCTTACCCAAAAGGCGACAACACACAGTTTTCTCAGTTCGATACTTCAGGTTGGGCCTCATGGAAGAAATTTTACAACGATATCAATGTGCATGAAAAAGGCGCCTTGAACCAAGCCACAAACCCAGGTAATATGTGGGATTTCAGCTGGGGCGTTTATGACCCTACCACCAAAGAGGTTGCTGGCGATTCGCTCTACCTGTTTGTAATTACCCACCCTGGAATAGGTACCGGTAAATCTTTCGTAAAGTTCATGCCCATCAAACAAAACCCCAACGGCGATTTCATTTTCCGCACAGCGATGGTGGATGGCACTTCAGACAAAACAGACACGATGTTACAGAGCAGCGCCACTGGCAAGAGCTATAAATATTACACATTGGGTGTGGGCGATGTATTCCCTGAGCCTTCCCGCGACAATTGGGATTTATTGTTCACCCGTTATTATACACTCACAACCCCTCCCGGCGGCGGAACACCCGTGATGTACCCAACCATGGGCGTTGAAAGCAAACGTGGAAACCGCGTGGCTAAAGTAACCACCTACGGATGGGATATGCTCGCCTCAAACCCAAAACAAGCCATTGCCGGCGTAAAAATGCCAGGCACACCGGCCGAATTGAGCAAAGACATGACCCGCATCGGCGGAGACTGGAAGTCGTTTGACAACAGCACCGGCAAATGGACCATCCAAACCCAATGGAATTATGTGGTAGAAAGCGTTCGTAACCTTTCTGGTAGTGCAGACACCGCCTATTACATGATGTCGTTCACCGGCTTCACCGGCTCATCGCGTGGCGAAAGTCAGTTCCGCAAATTGGCCCTTACGCCCACCGCCTCCGTGCGCAGCGAAAAGAAACAGGCCTTGGTAAAATTGTTCCCCAACCCCGTTCAAAACAGTTTGATGATCTGGGCACCCGAACAAAAATCCGTATCAAGTGTAAGCATATTGGCCGCCGATGGCAGAATCGTTTC
>CANHGC010000106.1 GCA_947460045.1 Bacteroidota bacterium
ATCTTGTCGTTGTGATCCATCGGCAACAAATCATCTGTATCATCTGTAGACTCTTTGACAGAATCAACCCGATTTTTTAATGATTTGTAATAACCCATGTGCTGAATTGATTTAGTTAAACTCGTACTTGTCTAGAATGATTTGGGGCACTTTCACAGGACGCAAGTCCGACTTACGAGCATAAAACATTTCTGTGGTAGCGGTACTCAATTCTTCGCCGTTTTGGTTGATGATTCGATAATGAAAAGTACAGCGAATGGTGGGTTTTTCGGCAATCCATACTTCAATGTCCAACAAATCATCGTATCGCCCGGCTTTTTTGAATTCGAAGCTCATTGATCGAAGGGGCATGATCAAACCGTTGTCTTCCATTTCCTTGTAGGTGATGCCTTTGGATCGCATCTGCTCTGTGCGCGCCTCTTCCAAATACAAAGCATAAACAGAATGATGAAGAAATCCCATTTGGTCGCATTCTGCATATCTTACTCGCACTTTGTGTGTGTATACCATGGTTAATATCTCAGTAAAAATGATTCTTTAATCTGTTCTTTCCTAGCAAAAGCCATGCCCATTCCAAATAAATCTATCGAAACCGTGATTTCGTCCAAGTTTTGCAATTGTTTCCAGCGCAATTGAGATTCAGGGGTTTCGTTCAATCTGTTAAATACGATGGATCCATTGCTGCGCAATCTGGGAATGGCCCATTCAATCAGATGCCAAAATTCATCGGCATCCATAGCTTGGTTGATGATGAGTAAATCAATGTCTACCACATCTTGCTCTTGCAATAACCTTGTAGCATCAGTGGCGCGGGTGTAGGGGAGCACCCGAATGGTTTCATTGCATTCGTATTCATTCAGGTTGTATTTGGTGATTTCCTGTAGGCTATCGCTTTTTTCAAAGATGTGGTATCTGTTTACCGCAGAATCGCCCCTCTGTAAATACAAAGGCAATACTCCCAGCGTGCTGCCAAATTCAACAATGTGATTCCCCAATTGCTGATATTGAACCCATCGAAACAACATTCTATTGTATTTTGCCGATGGAACATTTCTGAAAATAATAGAACCCAATGATTCGTTTTTACCATCAAACAAGATCCTTTTTTTTGATTGGATCATGCGTTTTCTACAAAGTTCCGCGGCAGGCTCGTACAAACAATGTTGCTTGCCATACAATACCTTATCGGCAAAGGAATACACAAAAGGTGAATGGACACCATGTCGGTTCGTACTTTGAACCAGATAAATGAGATAATCGAAGATACCAAATAAGCCGTTTAGGCTCATGATTTCACACTTTTCAGCACTTTCAATTCTTGCTGTGCTTTTGCAATCATTTCTTTTGCTTTGGCAATGTTGTCATCGAATTGTTTGGTGAAAACCTCAGCGTTTTTGCTGTGTTTAAAGAATGCTTTGTTGTTTTCCATGGTAGATATTTCATCGGTAAACTTGGCAATCTTCTCTTTGATCTTGCGCTCTTCCATTTGCAAACGTTTCTGTCCATCACCAGTTTGTGCCAACGAACTAAAGTGCTCTTTCTGCATTGTAGTTCTCTGGTTGTTGCTAACCGATCTGAAACGATTGAAAACTTCATCAGCCAAAGCTTGATAGGTTTTGTTCAGTTGTTGATAGGTTTTACCCGAGACAAAGCCTGCATCATTCCATTGCTTCTGCCATTCTTTCAATTCTTTGAACAACAATTGATGGTCGATGGTTTCATTGGCTTTTAAAGCTTCCAAGCCCATAATTACCTCTTTTTTCTTGCCGATGGCTCCGCTTTCTTCTACCTTTCTCTGCTTGAACCATTCATTTTTGCGGGCATAGAAATGGTCAAATGCACTTCTGAAACGTTTCCAAACTACTTCGTTTTGCTCTTCTGGCACTGGTCCAACGGTTTTCCATTCATCCTGAAGTTTCTGCAACGCATCAGAAGTTTTCATGAACTCATTGGAATCCTTTAACGCTTCTGCTTTTACACACAGCGATTCTTTTTTGGAAAGATTGTCTTTCTTACTTGTGTTTAAATCACGGAAGAAATGCTTTCTTTCTCCGTAGAATTGGTTGCGAATGGCTTTGAATTTTGTCCAAACTTCCTCATTGTTTTGAGTGGGTACTGGACCAATTTTTTTCCATTCGGCCATTAACTCATCCAAATCTTTGGCCATTTTTGACCATTCCTTTGGTTGCGTTGGCAATACAGCGATGTTGGTTTCTGCTTTTTCAATCAAAACCAATTTTTTGTCGAGATTCTTCTGTCTTTCAGCATCAATTTGTGCTTGTTGAGCACGCTTGGCCTCAATGACAATGTCAGACGCTGCTTTGAATCTCTTCCAAATATCATCTGAAATCTCTGAACGAACTGGACCGGTGTTTTTCCAGTCCTCGTGATACTTATTCAACTGAAGCAGGGCCTTACGGATGTTTGGCTCATCTTTCAATTGCTCAGCTCTTTTGATCAAATCGATTTTTAACTCAAGGTTCTTGTCTTTGTCAAGTTCCTTCAATTCATTGAATACCGATAGTTGATTGTAAAATTGATCTACATAAAATTTGTATGAAGTATAGAGTTCGTCTTGGAATTCTTTGGGAATTTGTCGAACCTCTCTCCACTGTTTCATGTATTCACGCAAAACGTCCAAACTTTGGTCGTTTTCTTCTGATTCAACCAACGCTTTGATTTTTTCCAAAATCAAACGCTTTTGGTTTAAGTTGTGTTGTTTTTCCTCCTCAGCCCGCTTGCGTTCTTCTTCACGGCGTTTTTTGAATTCATTGATGACTTGATTGAGCGCTTGTTTGTTCTCATCCATCGGAGAAACAAAGTCGCGAGGATCTTTGCCATCTTCAACCCATTGTCTAATCATACCTGGACGTTCTTGAGCCAATAAATCGTCGAAGACATTCCTCAACGCTTGCAATTGTTGGTAGGCTTTTTTAACGTCTGTAGAGTGGGTCAATTCCTTAGCGGCAGCTACCAACTCCTCTTTCGTGAGGCTTGAGTATTGAGACTCCATGGATACTTCTTCATGATTTTGCTCAATCAATTGTTCAACTACGCTAAGTTGTTCGGCATAGCTTTCAGCTACTTTGTCTTGTTCGTTTGCCATTGAAATAAAAGATATGGGGGAGGGATGTATAATTTTATTTAATCGAGTGTTTGGCCAACAACATCCAAATGGCAGCCTCAGCGGCCTCGGAACCTTTGTTGCCCAATGCGCCGCCTGCGCGATCAAATGCTTGTTGTTCTGTATTGGTTGTGATTACACCAAAAATGCAAGGTTTGCTGTGTTTCAAAGCCAGCTGGCCGATACCGTCTGTTACCGCATTGCATACAAAATCGAAATGCGGCGTATCGCCCTTAATTACACAACCCAAATTAATCACCGCATCGCAGCCAGATTCAAACAACCATTGAGCGGCGGTGGGGATTTCAAAGGCACCAGGTACAGACATTTCTACAATGTCTAAATGCTGCTGCGCTTGCATTTTAGAAAGCGTATCTAACGCTCCCGAACGAAGAACAGATGTAATGTGATCATTCCACGCAGCAGTTACTACACCAATTTTGTAGTGCTTTTGATTGAAAGAAAATGTAGGTGTAGGGGAAGAAGAAATGGATGTAGCCACCTGAACGATTATTTGTTCAATTCACCCATCAAGCCTTTGAGGCGATAGATGTATTTCTCTGCTTCCTGACCTTCACGTGTAGCAGAAAATTTGCTATCCAACGTTTCGTAACAAGATAGGGCTGATGAGTAGTCTTTCACCAATTCATAGTGAACAGCAGCCTTCTGGTAATAAGAACTGGTGTATTCGTTGTCGCCCAATTTGGCAGCTTTTTCGTACAAATCAGCGGCTTTGTCTAATTTACCCAAACCACTGTAGCAAGCAGCTTTGGCGGCAATGGTAGAAGGGCCTAAAATCGCATCTCCACCAGAAAAATGATCCAAATGATCCAATGCCTTTTGGTATTCACCTTTCTTAAGGAAAGATAAACCAGCCATCAAATGTGCTTCTTTTCCTTTTTTGGTGAAACTGTATTTGCTAGAAAGCTCTACAGCCGACATGATTTTGTTGGCTTTATCGCCTTTCAATACAACGTCCAAAGAATCGGTTTTGAAGTAATGCCACAACTTGGCAAATTTCACTTCAGCCTCTTTCTCTTGACCAGGTACGTAAAATTGGAACCAGTATATGGCACCACCCACGATCAAAATTAACGCCAAACCAATGGTTTGAACGCGTTTGGTATTTAATTGGTAATAGTTTTTGATCGTTGTTTGTGCCGATGCAATGCTTTCTTTGATGTTCATAAATAAAAATAGAGGGCGCGAATATAAGAAATTTCGTGATTAGTCTGTAATGTATGGGTAGTCGTTTTCAATGTAAACATCCGTAAATAACTCAGATGCGTCTGGATAGGCCGAATTTTCTGCAAATTCTACGCTCTCATTTACCGTTGTCATGATTTCGTCCTCCATTGCATCAAGTTCTTTTTCACTGGCATATTTCTTCGACAATATGGTAGCTTTCGTAGTTTCTAAAGGATCTTTGGTTTTGTAATCTGCGACTTCTTCTTTGGTTCTGTAACTCGCTGGATCACTCATACTGTGGCCGCGATAACGATATGTTTTGATTTCCAAGAAAACAGGTCCTTTGCCCGATCTAGCGTGTTCGCAAGCATCGAAAATCGCTTCGTGAACCGTTTCGCATTTCATACCATCCACTTGGAAACTAGGCATGTCATAGCCCAAACCGATTTTATAAATATCCAACAAATTGGTTGTTCTCTCTACGCTGGTTCCCATTGCATACTGATTGTTTTCACAAATGAATACAACCGGAAGCTTCCACAACATGGCCATATTGTATGCTTCATGCAATGCACCTTGTCTTGCAGCACCATCACCAAAGAAAGTTAAACTCACATTCCCGGTATTATTATATTGTTCTGCAAATGCCAAACCAGCACCCATGGGTATTTGAGCACCCACAATACCATGCCCACCTACAAAGTTGTGCTCCTTAGAAAACATGTGCATTGATCCGCCTTTTCCACCGGTACATCCCGTTTCTTTTCCGTACAATTCAGCCATCACTGCATTTGCACTTACACCCATAGCCAAAGCATGACCGTGATCGCGATACGCGGTAATTACTTTGTCGCCTTTTTTAATGGCCGTCATCATGCCAGCTGTAATGGCTTCCTGACCTATGTATAAGTGGCAAAATCCTTTGATTTTTTGCTGCCCGTACAATTGTGCCGCTTTTTCTTCGAAACGACGTTGTAACAGGATGCTTCTGTACCAATTGAGATATTCTTTCTTACCGAATTTCATTTGCTTCTAATAAAGTGAGCGCAAAAATAAAACGAAACCTTGGATTCTGAATCATTTAAACCAAAGTAAATGCTCAATATCACTTAAATCTTCTCTTCGATGTCCCCTCATTGCTTTCCACAGAATGGGGGCTGGACAGACTGTGTAGGTTGGCGGCCGGGGAGAATCGTTCATCCAGACGGTCCAGGATGGGATGGGCGAAAATTCTGGAGGACCTGCCAGAAGTCGCTGCGCCTCAAATTTCCTTTGATCGGCAAAAAGAAAAAAGAGGTCATTCTAGAATGGCATGAAGTTAAGCCATAAATTTTTCTGTGGGTAAAGTTTGCGGTTCTGGGTATTTGGTATTTCGGAAATCCTTGACCTCCCATCAGGCTGGTGTTGTTCACGGGACCATTCCTCCAGGAGGCCAAGGATGGACATCACCATAACCACTGCCATTGCCGAGGATCAAGGCGAGAAAAAGGGGACATTCTACTTTTACTCGATAGTATTTAGGCTCGAATGAGGAAATGCTTTTGATTGCAAGGTATTCGAGGATTGGTTTTGTCGGTCCTGCCCTGAATCGGGGCAATGGGCGGAGGGCTTCTTTTACTCAAAAGAAAAAATCATCTACCTTAAAAATAACAAATCGTTACCCAGTCCTACAGCAGATCGAGACCACCTACGACAGCAACTCCCATGTCATTTTGGTCACCGCCAAGCAGCGGTTCCACGATGAGACCGGCACCGGGGTGCTGGGCACTGCTTCCACCGGGGTGAAGGCCCGGGTCAGCTACGCCGCCAGCTACTTCGATGGCGCTGATCGGCTGACCGGGGTGGTGGATGTTGGCACCAACGGGGGCTCCAGCTAC
>CANHGC010000107.1 GCA_947460045.1 Bacteroidota bacterium
GGAAAGCGATGCGATCTCGGTGTTTTGGATCGAGGTTGGCGTGAATTTTAAAGATAAAGCCAGAGAATTTGGCTTCATTGGGTTCGATGTCGCGCTTTGTGGTGGCACGTGGCAGGGGGTTGGGTGCTACTTCGATAAAGGTATCGAGGAGTTCCTGAATCCCGAAACTATTGAGTGCTGAGCCAAAGAAAACGGGGGCTGTTTTTGCGCTGAGGTAATCTTCGCTGGAGAGTTCGCCGTATACGCCATCGATCAATTCTACATCGTCGCGCAGTTTGGTGGCGTCTTTGGCATTGAGTATGGTATCGATTTGTGGGTCTGCGAGTCCGTTGATGTTGACAACGTCATCGGCCATTTTGGTTTTGCTGCTTTCGAACAGGTTGAGGGACTGGTTGTGGAGCAGGTAAACGCCTTTAAAATCTTTGCCGCCGTTGATGGGCCAGCTCATGGGGTGCACGCCGATGTTGAGTTTGCCTTCGAGTTCTTCGAGGAGATCGAATGGGTCTTTGCCATCGCGGTCCATTTTGTTCACGAAAATGATCACGGGGGTGTTGCGCATGCGGCAGACTTCCATGAGTTTTTCGGTTTGTTCCTCAACGCCTTTTACGCAATCCACCACAAGTATTACGCTGTCTACCGCGGTGAGTGTACGATAGGTGTCTTCTGCGAAATCTTTGTGTCCGGGCGTATCAAGGATGTTGACCCATTTGTTTTTGTAATGGAACGACATCACCGAGGTGGCCACGGAGATACCTCTTTGTTTTTCGATTTCCATGAAATCGGAGGTGGTGGCTTTGGTGATTTTGTTGCTTTTAACGGCACCGGCGGTTTGGATTTGGCCACCGAAGAGGAGGAATTTCTCTGTGAGGGTGGTTTTACCGGCATCTGGGTGAGCGATGATGGCGAAGGTTTTGCGTTTGGCGATTTCGGATTCGAACATGAACTGTGAAAAGTGCAAATTTAGGTGATTTTTGCGAGGGGTTGTTGGTGAGTTGGGTCTGGGATGCTTTGTTTTTAATTCTACGTTTTGCAGAATTCACAAAAACAAAATCCACAATGATAGTGAGTTGTGGAATATTATGACGAAATTCGCGGACTTTTTAACAGATAAATGTCTACACCCATTCGAAATATCGCCATCATTGCGCACGTTGACCACGGTAAAACCACATTGGTTGACAAAATGTTACACCAAGCCCGTTTATTCAGAGACAATCAAGAAATTGGGGAGTTGATCCTTGATAACAACGATTTGGAGCGTGAGCGCGGTATCACCATTTTGGCCAAAAACGTGAGTGTTCAGTGGAAGGGCACCAAAATCAATATCATCGACACCCCTGGTCACGCCGATTTCGGTGGTGAAGTAGAGCGTGTTTTGAACATGGCCGATGGTGTATTGCTGTTGGTGGATGCATTTGAAGGACCTATGCCCCAAACACGTTTCGTGTTGCAAAAGGCATTGGCTTTGGGTAAAAAGGCGATCGTAGTGATCAACAAGGTGGATAAGCCAAACTGTGATCCCGACAAAACCCATGACGATATTTTTGATTTGTTCTTCAACTTGGGTGCCAACGAAGATCAGTTGGATTTCACCACGGTGTTTGGTTCTGGAAAGAATGGCTGGTTTGGTCCTGATTTCAAGAAGCCTACAGAGGATTTGACTTTCTTGATGGATACCATTTTGGAAGTTGTTCCTGCGCCGATTGTTAGAGAAGGAACCCCTCAGTTGCAGATTACTAGTTTGGATTATAGCAATTATACCGGTCGTATCGCGATCGGCCGTTTGCATCGCGGTGGTTTGAAAGAAAACATGCCCGTTTCATTGGTGAAGCGCGATGGCAAAGTGGAAAAAACCCGTGTGAAAGAATTGTTTATTTTCGATGGCTTGGGTAAGAGAAAAGTGGAGTCTGTGGAGTGCGGTGATATTTGTGCGATTACAGGTATCGACAATTTTGAAATCGGTGATACCATCGCTGATTTTGAAAGTCCCGAAGCGATGCCTACCATGAAAATCGACGAGCCTACCATGAGTATGTTGTTTACCATTAACAACAGTCCTTTCTTTGGTAAAGAAGGTAAGTTTGTAACGAGTCAGAAGATTCGTGAACGCTTGATCAAGGAAACTGAAAAGAATTTGGCGTTGCGCGTGGAAGAAACCAACTCAGCGGATCAGTGGTTGGTGTTTGGTCGTGGCATTTTGCACTTGGGTGTATTGGTGGAGACCATGCGCAGAGAAGGATACGAGTTGCAGTTGGGACAGCCCCGCGTAATTTTGAAAGAGATCGAAGGCAAAACCTACGAGCCAATTGAGGTATTAACGGTAGACGTGCCTGAAGAGCACAGTGGAAAAGTGATTGAGTATGCGAGTCAGCGCAAAGGCGAAATGACAAGCATGATGCCTAAGGGCGATATGGTTCGTTTGGAGTTTGATATTCCATCGCGTGGTTTGATTGGTTTGAGAAACAACCTGTTAACCGCTACACAAGGTGAGGCGATTATGGCCCACCGCTTGAAAGATTTCGAACCTTGGAAAGGTCCAATGCCGATGAGAATCAATGGCGTTTTGATCAGCAAGGAAAAAGGAGCCGCTACGCCTTATAGTATGGATAAATTGAAGGACCGTGGTACTTTCTTTATTCACCCTGGTGCTGAAGTGTATACCGGTCAATTGATGGGTGAGCACATTAAGCCAGGCGATTTGGTGGTGAATTTGTGTACCGCAAAGCAAATGACGAACTTCCGTGCTGCGGGTAAAGACGATAACACTGTTTTGGCACCACCACGTCAGTTTTCATTGGAAGAAGCCATGGAGTACATCCAAGAGGATGAATACGTGGAAGTTACGCCAGATAACATTCGTTTGCGTAAAGTCTATTTGGACGAAAACGAACGCAAGCGCGCGTCGTCGAAAATGGGCTTGGAAGGATAATGAAAGGGCATTAATTTGCCTTCAATTATGCGCATTCTCAAAGAATTTCAAGAATTTGTGAACCGCGGCAACGTGGTAGATTTGGCCGTGGCGGTGATTATCGGTACGGCCTTTCAAAACATCGTGAACAGTTTGGTGAACGATTTGATCATGCCGCTCATCGCATTGGTGGGCGGATGGGCCAAGTTGGATGATCTTAGAGCGGGTCCGTTCAACTACGGGAAGCTCATAGCCAATGTATTGCACTTTTTCATTGTGGCTTTTGTGCTGTTTTTGGTGGTGAAAGCCATGAACAAGGCCAAAACCATCATCGTAAAGGATGAGGGCGATGATTCAGGAGAAGGCAAAGCGCCTCTGGTTTAGTTGCTGTTGATACTGTTCAATTTCTAACACAGTGGTGGGATGTTGTAGAACTTCGATGGGTTTCTTGCGCAGATGAGGGAGTACAATCAGATATTTGCAAAGCAAATGCAACAGGCGTTTTGGAAGATATTTTTATTGGTAGGTAGTTTTGTTTTTACAAAATCTGCAAGCGCGCATTGGGTGTTGGGTTTGGCTTCTGAACCGGCAGTTGCAAAGATTTCGGTGTTAAACCCAGCGGGTGCAGAACCTGTGAAATATCAGTATCACCGCGATTCAAATGCACATCGGATTCTTACTTACGGGGCCGATTTTGGCTCAACCATTTCGTTTTCTGGCTCCTCACCGAACTGGTCGAGCGGTGGATTTAATAACATCACAGCAAACGGATTTATGAGTGCCTTCGCCCAGGTGAAACGACCCAATACCAGTTTCGATAACATTTTCAAGGTGAATATTGGGATGGTATCGGCCAGACAATTCGACAATTACGGCTTGAAGTATCGGGTGAACAAGAAAAACATCGACAACGTATTTTTGGATAGTAAGCTGGGACATACGGTTACGGCGCAACCGGGAATGTCGATTTTTGGTGGTTTGAACTTTCAAACCCAGGTATTGCCGGGTTATCGGTATTCTCGAAATTCGTTGGGCAGAGAGGTAGGGACATTGAATTCGAGTTTTTTGAGCCAGGGTCAAACCCAGTTCGCTTTGGGGATGGAGTACAAGCCATTGCCTACGTTTTTTGTGCGCATGGGGTATGTAACGTTGAAGCAAACGTATGTGTTGAATCAGTTGTTGTACGAGATTCGAAACGAGGCCATCATCGCGCGTGTACCAAAGGGGAAATATTTAGACAATCAGATGGGTGTTCAGATTCAGATGGGTATTCAGCGGGAGTTGGGGCAGAAGAAGAAGGTGACCATGAAGTTTAACTATTTGGGGTTTGCGCCTTATGTGGCGGAGGATGCGAGTTTGGATTCGCGGATCGATTTTGCGCTGGTGGCGAAATTGTCTAAGTACGTGAACGTAAATTACACGTTGATATCGATTTACGACAAGGATTTGGTGAAGCCCGGTGCCAATGCTTGGCAGAACAGTTGGATTTTTGGGCTGGGGTATTCGTTTAAGTTGTAGGGTTGAAAAGTGCCATGAGTTTTTTGGCATTTTCTAGGTTGTTGAAGGTCTGAGAGAGCGATGCTTCTCTTTCTTGGATGTCTTGTTCCGAGAAAGCGTTGAGGAAGCAGTCTTTGATCATGTTGGCCATTTCCATGGGGCTGTCGGAAATTCGACAAAGGTTTTCGAGTTGGGTTTCTTCCACCATCGGGGTATTGGCAACGATGTGTCTTCCGCGATACAGGGCGTTGAGCAATTTGAGTTTGATGCCGGTAGATTGAAAGGTTACTAGTGTGTTGACGTGGGCATTTCTCACGAGCTCAAAAATTTCGTCGGCGGTGAGGTTGGCCCGAATTTGAATGTGGGGGTATCGTTTGGCAGCTTGCTGAAGGAGTTGCGATGGGTTGGAACCCGCCACGATGCAAGGTTGCGATAGGAGGGGGAAAACGTGTTCTACAAGGTAAATGGCGGCGCGGTCGTTTTCTGGGATGGAGAGGTTGCCGTGGTAGAGGACGTATTCTCCTTTGCCGGGGAGCGACATCACCTTTGAGTTGGAGTGGAATGCGGGGATATAGTGGGTGTTGCCATAGGTTTTTTGGAAGTAAGCGGTTTCCATGGGTGATATGGCTGCGATGGCATGGGCGGATGTTAGAACGGGTTCATAGTTTTGTAGGCGCTTGGATTCAAGGAAGAAGAATTTCTGTTTGATCCAGCGGCGCTCTGCGAAGCCGAGTGCCTGGTAATAGTTGTGTTCTACGTTGTGAGCGCGAACCACCATGGTTCTGCCTGCCAATTCCTTGCGATTCAAATAAGCCGTGGTGTGCAGTCCCTCAAAGAGGATGGGGTCTTGGTCTAAGAGCAAATTTTGTAACAACTGCTCGCTGTTTCTGGTGGTTACCACGTAAGGTGTTTTGCCCCAAAATGGGTTTACCCAGCGCCTGCGGTAATAATAATGCGTTTTCTTGGTGAGCAATTCCAATTCTGGCGCGGGCATTTTGCCTTTATATAAAAATACGTGGAGGGTGATTTCTACACCCAATTGATGCAAGCTTCTGATTTTATGAAATATGTCCGTAGCCCCACCGTAATCTGGGGGATAGGGTAGGTCGAACGCGATTATGTGAATGCTAGGCGGATTCAAAATGTGGATTTTATGGCTTGGGTGTCCCCAATAGAGATGATTCAAAAATACTGAGTAGTTTCGGCGTTTCTTGCTCCCACGTCCATTTTTCAGACGCTGCGATGCATTGGCTTTTGAGTTCTTGGTACAACGATTGGTTATTCAGTAACTCATTGGCCTGTTCGATGATGGATTCTACCGTGGGTTCTGTGAGCAGCCCAACTTGGAATTCTAACAACAATTGCTTATATTCAGGGTATGGATTGATGAGGCTGGGTAGGTGTGATTGGGTATAGTCGAAGAATTTGTTGTTCAATGACAGGTAATAGCTTAGACCCACATTTTCGCTGACATTGAAGCCGATATATGCCAGTTTTGTGAGGTCCGGCAGTTGATGAGGCGGAATCATTCCCAAAAAATGTACTTTGTTCTCTAGGTGTAGCGATTGGGTGAGTTTTCTTAAGGGTTGACTCATATCTCCTTCCCCGGCGAGGACCAATTCACACGAGATGTTTGTCATGGCTTGGATCAGTAATTCCAGTCCACGTCCTTCGTTCAGCGCGCCTTGATACAGGATGAATTTTTTGTTTTCGATGGCTGCGAATCGCTTGGAGGCATCAGGA
>CANHGC010000108.1 GCA_947460045.1 Bacteroidota bacterium
AAATTCTTTGGCTTTGTGTTGGTGCAGCTTTCCGATGACTTGCGATACCCATCCTGGTTTTTGGTTCATGCTTTTTGTTGTGTTGGGTTAGAGGAGTTCTAGAAATTGGTCTTCGCTGATGATTTGCACGCCCAGTTGTACGGCTTTTTCCAGTTTGCTTGGGCCGATGCCGTCACCCGCCACCAAATAATCGGTTTTTCCGGTAACGCCGCTGCCAACTTTTCCGCCGTGGGCCTCTATCAATGCTTTGATCTCGTCGCGGGAGTGCTTGGCGAATACGCCAGAGATCACCATTGTTTTGCCTGCCAATGTATCGCCTAAACTTTCTTTTTGAATGGCGGTGAATATGAGTCCTGCCGCTTTCATCGATTCGATACCCAATATGTGTTTGGGGTCGCTAAAATATTGCACCACGGATTCTGCGATGCGTTCGCCAATTTCATCAATGCCAATGAGCTGTTCTGCCGAAGCGGCCATGAGGTTGTCGATGTTTCCCATTCCTGCCGCCAGTTTTTTGGCCACTGTTTCACCCACGTAGCGGATGCCCAATCCAAAGAGGACGCGTTCGAAGGGTTGTTTTTTGCTCTCTTCGATGCCTTGGATGAGGTTTGTGGCTGTTTTTTCTCCCACGCGATCCAGTGCGAGCACTTGTTCAAATGTGAGGGTGTATAAATCTGGAAGGTCTTTTACCAACCCAGCGGAGTACAGTGTTTCGGCCATTTCCGCGCCAATGCTTTGAATGTCCATGGCTTTTCTGCCCACGAAATGTTCGATTTTTCCGATGGCTTGGGGTGGACATTCATCGATGTTTGGGCAATAGTGTTGCGCTTCACCTTCTTTTCTTTGGAGTGGGGTGTTGCACTCGGGGCAATGGGTGATATAAGGGTGGGGGGCGGAGTTGGGGTTTCTTCTGGAGAAGTCTACGCCCACAATTTTGGGGATGATTTCGCCCCCTTTCTCAACAAAAACGGCATCGCCCACACGGACATCCAATCGCTCAATTTCATTGGCGTTGTGGAGGCTGGCTCGCTTTACAGTGGTTCCGAGCAACTGCACGGGTTGTAGCTCTGCAACGGGGGTAATGGCGCCGGTTCTGCCCACTTGGTAAGTGATGCCAAGAAGCGTAGAGCTGGCGGTTTCGGTTTGGAATTTATAGGCGATGGCCCAGCGAGGTACTTTCGCTGTGAAGCCCAGTTCTTCTTGGTATCGGAACGAATTTACCTTGATCACCACACCATCGGTGTCGTAGCCCAAATGATGTCGGGCCTCGTTCCAGTGATTGAGATACTTGAAAACGGCTTGGATGTTGGGGCAGGTTTGACTGTGTTCTGCGGTTTTTATGCCCCACTGATGGGCGTTTTGGAGCGATTCGCTGTGGGATGAAAAGGGGTTGCTATCGGCAAGGAAATGGTATAGGGTAATGTCGAGCGGTCTCTTAGCAACTTCTTTAGGGTCTTTGATTTTGAGGGAACCTGAGGCCACGTTTCTCGGGTTGGCGTATTGAGGTTCTCCGTGCTCGGCTCTTTGGGCGTTGAGTTTTTCAAAACCTTTGCGGTGCATGAAGATTTCGCCGCGGATTTCGAACGATGTGGGATAGTTTCCGTGCAATTGTTGTTTTACGCTGCGGATGGTTTTTACATTTTCTGTGACGTCATCGCCCTGAAACCCATCGCCCCGTGTGATGGCTTGCGCGAGCTGTCCGTTTTCGTAAAACAGAGAGATGGCTAGTCCGTCGATTTTGAGTTCGCACACATATTCAACCTCTGCGATGCCGAGTGATTTTCTTACGCGTTCATCAAACTCCAGCAATTCTTCTTCGGAGTAGGTGTTGCCGAGCGATAGCATTCTGCGTTTGTGGGGCACTGTTTTGAACTCTTCGAGCAGCGATCCGCCTACGTGTTGGGTTGGGCTATCGGAAAGGGTGAATTCGGGGTATTGTTTTTCTAAGGCTTCAAGTTCTTTGAGTTTTATATCGAACTGATGGTCTGTAATGGAGGGCTCTGCCAACACGTAGTAACGGTAATTGTGTTCTTTGAGTTCGGCACTGAGGGCTTGTATTTTGGCTTGTACTTCGGCGATTTGCATGGCTAGATACGCAGCAACCAAATTACAATGATGGCTTCTGTGACAACGAATTTTCAGGGTAAGAGTTATTCACAATTTCGCGATAATTTGGCCCCATATTTTATGGTCCCACAGATTTGTGGTTACTTGCATTACTTTTTAAATAGTATGTCTAATTTGCCCGTTGCCCCCAACCACGTTGTAAGCATTTCTTACACACTTTCACTCGCCGATGGCGAAGTTGCTGATTTCGCAGAAACCGATGAGCCTTTGGTATTTATTCATGGCATTGGCCAAACTTTGGAAGCCTTCGATGCAAGGTTGGAAGGTTTGAATGTTGGCGATGGTTTTTCATTTCAATTGCCTGCCGAAGAAGGTTATGGTATGCACACAGATGAATGGATCGTAGAATTGCCAAAGTCTGTTTTCGGTGGCGATGATATTCCAGCCGATTTGTTGCAGTTGGGTGCGATGTTGCCGATGCAAGACCAAGATGGCAATCCAATGGATGGCGAAGTGATTGAAATTGGCGATGATACCGTGAAGATGGATTTCAATCATCCTTTGGCTGGTGAAGCGTTGCATTTCACAGGAACCATTTTGGCTGTGCGTGTGGCTACTGCCGAAGAATTGGATCACGGTCACGTTCACGGCGAAGGCGGACATCACCACTAAGCAAACCTTGGGTCTGCTTGGTAGGGTATTTTTGTCATCTTACTCACCTCGATGTTGAATACGCCGAAGTCTTCGGTGATATATCCCCACATTCGGTAAACGCCTCTTCCATGGAATGGATGGGCTTTTAACGAGGGTGGGAAATGTATGCTGTCGAAATAATGGCCATCGGCATCGAGCCAAGTGCCAAAATTCATTTCTTTCCCATCGGAGGTTTTGGTGGGTTTTACCGTTACGAGATATCCCTCGATCACAACGCCTTTGTTTTTCATTGTACTGAAGTGTTTGCCCCTCATTTTGGATAGGTGTGACATGTTGGGACAGTGTGGGTAGGGTGCGTCTTTGATCATGTTGAAGGGATTGGTGAGGGAGAACCCCAGCAGGTTGCGTTCGTCGTGGGCGATTTCTAACCAGGAGTCTTCCAGATTTGGGAGCTGGTATTCTTTGGTGGGTTCTAGGAAGAGTTTTTCTGTTTGATGGGTGATTTTTTTGCCTGCATAAAGGGCATGCGCTTCCCACATGAGGGCTTTTCTGCTTTTGTGCCAGCACCGGCAAGCGCCAATTTGTATCAGGATTTTGAGTTGCTCTAGCCCGGGTTCAACGCGCTGCTTGAAATCTCCGAGGCCAATGAATGGACCGTTTTGCTCTCTGCTTTGTAAGATTTTTTGCATGTTTTTTTGCTCTAGCCCGTCTATGAGTCCCAGCCCCAGCCACAGTGTTTTCTCTTGAATTCGGGATAGGCCTTCGCTGTGGTTGATGCAGGGGGCTTGGATGTTGGCCCCGCTTTTTCTTGCTGCGTGTACATAGAATTCTGTGCGATAGAATCCCCCAAAATTGTTGATTACGGCGGTATAGAATTCCAAGGGGTAGTAGGCCTTGAGGAATAGACTTTGGTAGCTCTCCACGGCGTAACTCGCACTGTGTCCTTTTGCAAAACTATACCCAGCAAAACTTTCAATTTGGTGCCATACTTCGGCGATCAAGGTGTCTTTATGTCCTTTTTGGGCTGCGGCGGCAAAGAACGATTCTTTGACTTTTTGGAATTCTTCTTTGCTTCTGAACTTGCCACTCATCCCCCGGCGCAGTACATCGCTCTCGCCCAAGCCAATGCCCGCGAAATGGTGAGCGACTTTGATTACGTCTTCTTGGTAAACCATGATGCCGTAGGTCTCTGGCATAAGGTCCCACAGTACGGGATGGGCTTCTTTTCTTTTTTCAATTTGCACGTGTCTTTCGATGAATGTGCGCATCATTCCGCTTCTTGCTACGCCGGGTCTGATGACACTGCTTGCGGCCACTAGGGTGAGATAATCGCTGCATTTGAGTTTTCGAAGGAGCTGTCGCATGGCTGGACTTTCTACGTAAAAGCACCCCGTAGTATGTCCGCTCACAATGAGCCTTTGTATGCGTTCATCGCTTTTGAACTGATGGATTTGGTGTATGTTTACTTGGATGTTTTGGTTTTGTTCGATATAGGTTACCGCGTCTTTGATATGCCCTAGCCCTCGCTGCGAAAGGATGTCGAATTTGGCAATTCCAAGGTCTTCGGCTTCAAGCATGCTAAACTGTACAACGGGGAAGCCTTTTGGTGGCAGGAAGGTTGCGCTGTAGTGGTGGATGTGTTTTTCGGGGATGAGGATGCCTCCCACGTGGATGCTGAGGTGGTTGGGGAGGTTGTGGATGCGATGGGCGTGTTTGAGCAGTTCTTGGTATAGGGTTGGACTTTGGTTTTGTTCGATGGGTTGGGTGGGGGATGATGCGGTGGTTGTTTGTGTGCTGTTTGATTTGCTTCCGAGGGTTCGGTTTCGAATGTTGTGTCCGATGCCCGGTTGAGCGTATACGTTGTTGTTTTCTTGTGTCTGGGATTGGAAGGCGGCTTGGCTGTAGTAGGAGGGTTTGTTGAGTAGGGCGTCTATTTCTGATTTGGGTAAGCCAAATACTTTTCCGAGTTCGCGCACTACGGCATTGGTTTGAAAGGTGCTGTAGGTTGCCAGCAGCGATGCTCCGTGGTCTTTGTATTTGTTGAGGATGTACTGCGTGACATGGTCGCGATCTTGCCATGAAAAGTCAAGGTCGAAGTCGGGCGGACTGCTCCTATGGGGGTTGATGAATCGTTCAAAGTAGAGGTCGAGATCGATGGGGTCTACATCGGTAATTTTGAGGCAGTAGGCCACCATGGAGTTGGCGCCGGAGCCTCTGCCAACGTAGAAGAAGTTGTTTTCTTGAGCAAATCTGCATATGTCCCAATTGATGAGGAAGTAGGTGGTAAATCCCAATTGGTAGATCATTTGCATTTCTTTTTCTAAACGTTGGGTGGTGGAGAAGGTATATTGTGGGTATCGATCATGGAGGCCTTTTGTGGCAAGTTCTCTGAGCATTCGAAAGTCTTGGTCGGTGTTACCTGTGAAGGTATTTTTATTTTGGGGGTGGTTCCATTGGAATGTCCAGGCGCAGCCTTCTGCGAAGGCAAGCGCCTGGGACAGCAAGTAATCCGCTGCCACAAATTTTGAAAAAATTTGCCGCAGCGGAATCCAGCAATGCCACGGCAACGCCGTGGCATTGCTGGGCAGCTTGGTGAGTAAGCAACTGTGATCTATGCAACGCAACAATCGATGCGTCTCAAAATCAATCGAATCCCGCACAGTAACCGTATGAATGGCCAACAATCTGTGCTTGTGAATGGGTGCTTTCCGTAACCGCAATCGCTCCAATACCCCCCAATGTACCCCCCACATCGCCCGGTCTCCTTCGTCTGTTGTACTATGCCCATCCCCAATAGAAATGAGCCCATCGCCCGAATAAATGACCTTCACACCCTCCAAATCTGGTGCCCTCAACGGAAATGGGGTGGCGTGCATGAGGTGGTCCGACAAAAATCCATTCATCCGTGCAAATCCCTCCTGAGATTCACTCAGCAACAGATACAAATGCGTATCCCCATTGCGAATGTCGCACCCCACCAATGGCAAAATGTGCTTGCAGCCCCGCGCCGCCTTCAAAAAATTGCTCACCCCAGAAACATTGTTGATGTCGGCCAGCAATATGGGGACTTTGAATCGCATCGACATCCCCTCAGATTCACAGCGGTGAACAATTTCTTCGGGCGACATTAAGCCATAGCGCAAACTGAAATAAGAGTGAAAGTGAACGATCATGACTGGTTTTGATTAAAAAAGTGACAAAAAATCGTTAACAATATAGTCAAAAAGTGCTACAATAAAAAAGGCGCAGAGATCTGCGCCTTTTTTATTGGTATGGGTTGCTCAATTCGAACAACCCTCGTCACGGCCCACTCACGGGGCTAGAAAGTTATTCTTTGATGAACTTGCTGCTGCGGCCCATCGCATCGTTGATCCAATACACACCCGCGGGCAATTCAGATACCTGAATTCTGGGTTGTG
>CANHGC010000109.1 GCA_947460045.1 Bacteroidota bacterium
ACTCAAGTGCGCAATTTGATCGGCGGGGTTTTGGATTGGCAAGCCCAGTTTGGATCCTAAGCTCATCCCAAGTTGAAATCTCGGCAGCTGATCATTTCCCTGGCCTTCATCGGCATTTCCGCTGTTGCCCTGTCGCTTTGGTTCACTCAAAACCCTGAACCCACCGAGCCCGCCTTTAGAAACTTGGGCGATTCAGCCACTTACGTAGGCATTGAAGCTTGTAAAGGTTGTCACTCCGACAAACATGCCACCTTCCTCGAAACAGGCATGGGCATGAGCTTTCACAAAGCAGAAAAGCAATATTCGAAAGCCAATTTTGTGGGCATCAAGCCCGTATACGATAAAAAGTTAGACCTCTACTATTTCCCCTACTGGCAAAACGAATCGCTGTACATTCAAGAATTCAGGCTTCAAGGCAGGGATACCGTACACAATCGTCGAGAGAAAATCACCCACATCGTTGGAAGTGGACAGCACACGAACAGTCACTTTTGGACCGATGGCGAGCACCTTTACCAAGCACCCCTCACCTTCTATACCCAAAAAGGCATCTGGGATTTGCCGCCAGGTTATGAAGAATTCAATACGCGCTTCAACCGCAAGATCGATATCGAGTGCATGAGCTGTCATACAGGGATGCCCAAAACCAAGGAAGGCTCCGTCAATGTCTTCGAAAAACTCCCGCTCGGCATCGATTGCGAACGTTGTCACGGTCCCGGTTCTTTGCACGTACAAGAAAAATCGAACGGCATCATTGTAGATACCCGAAAACACACCGATTGGTCGATCGTCAACCCCAAACGCCTGCCCTGGAAACTGCAAGTAGACATTTGTCAACGCTGCCACCTCCAAGGCAATAACGTGCTCAAACCGGGAAAAAAATTCACCGACTTCCGTCCTGGCATGCACCTCGATTCCGTGTTCACCGTTTACATGCCTTCCTACAAGGGCGATGCGGCTTTTGTGATGGCTGGACATGCAGAACGATTTCAAATGAGCGCTTGTTTCAAGGGATCAAATAAGGGCGATCTCAACAAATACAATGCGAATATCAATTTCACGTGCATCAACTGTCACAATCCCCATGTGAGCGTGAAGAAAACCAATCAAGACCGATTTAACCAAACATGTGTGAGCTGCCACCAACCCAAAACCAAGAAAAGCAAACATGAAGGCTGCAGTCTCAGCGCAACGGTGAGGGGAACGCAAACTTGTGTGAATTGCCATATGCCTAGCAGCGATACCCGGGATATTCCGCACGTGAGCATTCACGACCACTACATTTCCAAGACAAACGCCATCAACCCAAATAAACCCAAGCAAACGATGCTCAAGCAAGCTACAGCTACAGGTTTACACGGTGTAAACAACCCAAATCCCGGTACAGAGGAACTCTTTCAAGCCTACATCACGTATTTTGAAAAGTTCGATGCCAATGCGCTCTATATGAAAGAGGCCAAAAGGATCTTGTCGTCAGTCAACGGCGACAACGAACCCAGCTTGGATGTCATTGGGTTGGAAGCACAAATCCACTACCTGTATAATCAGCAGTCGTTCAACGACATGATTGCGCTGTGGGAAAACGGGGCCAGCCAAGGTCAACGAGAGGCTTTAAACGGCGATGCATGGACCCAATATAGAATGGCCGTGGCTTATGACAAAAAATCCCCAACTGAATTAACTAACGATAAAAAGCAGGATGCCAAAGCCATCCAATATTACCGCAATGCCTACGAGTCGATGCCGTTGAACACCGATTTCTTGGCTGAATATACCGGTGCTTTGGTAAGGGCACTTCGAACAGAAGAAGCCAAACCACTCATCCTTGAAGGATTAAAACACCAACCCAAACACGAACAGTTACTAATGAATTTGGGCTATTGTCATTACCAAGAAAAACAATGGAAATTGGCCATCAATACTTATGAGAAAGCCCTGGCGCTCAACCCAGAATCTCAAGCAACTTTGAGTTTGATTGATCTATACATCACTGTTGGACAAAAAGAGAGGGCCAAAATCTTGTACGACCGAGCAAAAAAATGGGCTGACCCAAACATTTTACGCGGTTGGTCGTTCTGAAAGCTGTGAAATTCCGAACCATCGCCCTGAGAAAATTTGTATTTTTGTAAAGCATGCTAGACAAATTTGGAATCGCCAAGAGAATTGCGCAGGAATTGCAAGACGGTTATTATGTAAATCTGGGAATTGGAATACCCACATTGGTGGCCAACTACATCCCCGAGGGCATGGAAGTGGTATTGCAATCCGAAAACGGGCTGTTGGGCATGGGGGCGTTTCCAATAGAAGGGGAAGAAGATGCCGATTTGATCAACGCCGGCAAGCAAACCGTTACCATGGTGAAAGGGGCCAGCATTTTCGATAGTGCTACCAGTTTTGGCATGATTCGCGCGGGCAAGGTGGATTTAACGGTTTTGGGTGCGATGGAAGTGAGCGACAATGGCGATATTGCCAACTGGAAAATCCCTGGTAAAATGGTAAAAGGCATGGGCGGTGCGATGGATTTGGTGGCTTCTGCCAAGAACATCATCGTGGCGATGCAACACACCAACAAAGCCGGCGAAAGCAAGTTGCTACCTCAATGTTCATTGCCCATCACGGGTCTTGGCTGCGTGAAAAAAGTTGTCACTGAACTCGGGGTATTCGACATTACTGAAAGAGGATTTGAACTCAGAGAGATCGCTCCAGGTGTCACCATCGACGAAGTAAAAGCAAAAACATTGGGCAGATTGGTTGTTGAAGGAGACATTAAAGAAGTCAACGTTCTTTAAGCGACCATTACATCCCGGTATTGTACTTTTTATTCTTTTCTTTTGCTCGGTCTTCGTATTTCTTGAATGCTCTCAAGGCGTAATAAGCCGTAACGAAAACGATGGCCGTAATCACCATCTCCCATACAAACATCTCTTGTTTGAATTTTTCCTTTGAATGCTCCTGAACGGCTTGCGTGGTTGAGGTTTCCATATCTTGTACCCCACAAAGATAATACATTCAACACCGTCATAAATTTTGCTTTTTTGCTCCTTTCGATGTGGCCGATGCAAAAAATGAGTTGTAAATTGCGGGTATGTCAGTCAATCAATACATCCAAGAAAACCACGATCGTTTCCTCAACGAACTGTTCGACCTTTTGCGCATTCCAAGTATCAGTGCAGACCCAGCCTACGCCGGTGATGTTAGAAAATGTGCAGAAACCGTGGCCGAACACCTTCGTAAGGTGGGTGCTGATCATGTAGTTTTGGAAGAAACCGCCGGTTACCCCATCGTGTATGGTGAAAAAATCATCGACGCCAACTTGCCAACAGTATTGATTTACGGACATTACGACGTTCAACCCAGCGTGCCCAATGAATTGTGGGACACTCCCCCATTTGAGCCCACAGTGAGAGACGGTAAAATCTATGCCCGTGGCGCTTGCGATGATAAAGGTCAATTTTTCATGCACGTAAAAGCCTTCGAAACCATGATGCAAACCAATACATTGGCTTGTAATATCAAATTCATGATCGAAGGTGAAGAAGAAGTGGGATCCAATAACTTGGGTACCTATTGCAAATCGCACCGCGACAAACTGAAAGCCGATGTGATTTTGATTTCTGATACCGCTTTGATTGCCAACGACATACCAAGTATCGATGTTGGATTGCGTGGTTTGAGCTATGTAGAAGTGGAAGTTACCGGTCCACGCATTGATTTGCACTCAGGTGTTTACGGCGGCGCTGTGGCTAACCCAATTAACGCATTGTGCACCATGATTGCGAGCTTGCATGATGAAAACAGACACATTACCATTCCTGGATTCTACGACAAAGTATTGGAAGTTTCTGCCGCTGACCGCGAGGCCATGGGCAAAATTCCTTTCGATATCGAAGAGTATAAAAAACATTTGAACGTAGAAGATGTGATGGGAGAAAAGGGATTTAGCACAATCGAACGCACCGGTATCCGTCCAACACTCGATGTAAACGGTATCTGGGGTGGTTATATCGGTGAAGGTGCAAAAACTGTATTACCAAGTAAGGCCTATGCGAAGATTTCTATGCGTTTGGTACCCAACCAAATCAGCGACGAGATTACTGAAATGTTCCAAAAGCACTTTGAGAGCATCGCTCCAGCCGGAGTAAAAGTGAAGGTTACCCCGCATCACGGTGGCGAACCCGTGGTTACTCCTACCGATTCTATTCCATACAAAGCCGCTTCTTTGGCAATGACAGAAACCTTCGGCGTTGAACCCATCCCTACTCGCGGTGGTGGTAGTATTCCCATCGTTGCCCTATTTGAAAAAGAACTTCAAACCAAAACCGTATTGATGGGATTTGGCCTAGATTCTGATGCCATTCACTCCCCCAATGAGCACTATGGCATTTTCAACTACTTCAAAGGCATCGAAACCATCCCTCAGTTCTTCAAACACTTTGCTGCTTTGAATCAATAATGGCGCTACTCCAAGGTCCGGTTTACGAAGCATATCGCTCTGAATTACTCAAGCGATACAAACACTTGTTACGGAGCTTGGGTAAAAACCTACCCAAAGACAAAGTCAAAATAGTTCGTGATGCCTTCGATATGGCCGCACGAGCCCATGAAGGTACCGTTAGAAAAAGCGGAGAGCCCTATATTTTCCATCCGCTGGCCGTTGCCGAAATTGCCGTTACAGAACTCGGATTGGGTGTAACCTCTGTTGTTTGTGCACTTCTTCACGATGTAGTAGAAGACACAGACATCACGCTGGAAGACATAGAGCACCGCTTTGGACCCAATGTTGCGTCAATCATCGATGGATTAACGAAAATTTCAACGGTCTTTGAAACGGTTGACAAAGATTATAGCATTCAGGCAGAGAATTTCAAAAAAATGCTACTCACATTGGGAGAAGATCTCAAAGTGATACTCATAAAACTCTGCGATCGATTGCACAACATGCGTACTTTGGGGTCAGTTTCAGAAAACACAAAATTAAAAATTGCTTCTGAAACACTCTTTATCTATGCACCACTCGCCCATCGCTTGGGATTGAACGCAATTAAAACGGAAATGGAGGACTTGTCGCTCAAGTTCACCAATCCGGGGCTCTATCACGACATTTCCGACAAACTCGTTGAAACCAAAAATGCGCGACAGCGGTACGTAAAAGAATTCATCGACCCGTTGAAATCAGAACTTGAAAAATCTGGTTTAAACATCGTGGAGATCAAAGGCCGTCCAAAAAGCATTTTTAGCATCGTGAAAAAAATGGAAAAGCAACAAATTCCATTTGAAGAGGTGTATGATGCCTTCGCCATTCGCGTGATTGTAGATTCTCCCCTCTTTCTCGAAAAAGCCGACTGTTGGAAGGTTTATAGTATTGTGGCCGACATGTATCGATCGCATACCAACAGGCTCAGAGACTGGCTCAGCCATCCCAAAAGCAATGGTTATAGCGCTTTGCACACAACCGTTTTGGGTCCAAAAGGAAGATGGGTTGAAGTTCAAATCCGCTCCAAAAGAATGGATGATATCGCCGAACGTGGATTGGCGGCTCATTGGCGATACAAAGCTGTTTCGAGTAAGACTGTTTCAACACCGCAAGATGTAGCCTTCGACAATTGGCTTGATGCCGTAAAAGAAACTTTATCGAATAGCGATTTAAGCGCACTCGATCTTGTTAGCGAATTCAGAACAAGTCTGTTGGGCGAAGAAATATACATTTTCACACCTAAGGGCGATGTAAAAGCTTTACCCACCGGAGCCACTGCATTGGATTTTTCCTTTTCCATCCACACAGAATTGGGAAAACGCACGCTCGGTGCAAAAGTCAACAACAAATTGGTTTCGATACAAACCACATTGAAAAATGGAGATATCGTAGAGATACTTACCACCAGTAAAAGCAGGGTTACGAGAGACTGGTTAGATATTGCCAAAACAGCGAGGGCCAAGTCAAAAATCCGTGAAGCATTAAAGGCAGAACGCACATTTAAGGCGAATCAAGGCAAATTGCTCATTGAACGATTGTTCCGCAAACACCAATTCAAATTCACGGATAGCAACATCAAGAAATTGATGCACCACTTCAAATACCAAGTGCAAGCAGAATTTTTCCATAGTGTTGCTG
>CANHGC010000110.1 GCA_947460045.1 Bacteroidota bacterium
AGGCCAAGTCCTTGGTAAATGAGCCATACAATGGCGCCAAACATACATATGATGATGAAGGAGCTAAAAGTGCCGCGCCAGTATCCCCTGAGGATAGAGTCTTTTTTTAATTGCAGGGCAGAGGCTTGATATCTTTCGTTTTCGAAACCTTCGTTGGTAAAGGATTTAACCGACATGATGCCGCTGAGAGATTCTTCTACGATGACGTTGTTGGCGGCGGTGGTGTCTTGGAGTTCTTTGGATTTTTTTCTCAAAAATCGACCAAAAATGAGCGCTACGATGATGATTGCAGGTAAGGTGGCGAGCATCAAGACGGCCAGTTTAGACGATGTGTAAAAGAGAACAACAATGCCACCCAACAGAACCAAAATTTGTCGCAGGAACATCGCCAAGTTGGTGGTGAAAGCATCTTGTATTTGGGCGATATCTGCTGAGAATCGGCTGAGGAGTTCACCCACTCTGTGATTGGTGTGAAAGGTCATGTTTTGACCGATGACGCTTTTGAATAAATCGGTTCGCAATCCGTAGGTCATGTCTTCGGTAACGCGCACGTAGATGGCAATTCTGCCGAAGCTGAATACGGCTTGAATGATGAATAGATATACGAAGTATACAGCGACTTCCCTTAGGGCTTCGGTGTTGGGTGCTTTGGAGATGCTATCGCCGTTGTAAACGAAGGCGCCGTCCATGAGTTCACCGAGTAATTTGGGGAACATGAGAGAGGCGGCAGCGCTGATGGCAAGGAAAATCGTACCGAGTAAAAACCACCATCGATTGCGAGCAGACATGTATCTGAACAGGCGCAGCGAATGTTTGAAGGATTGGATGGAAATTTTGGCTTTGGGTATGTCGCGATCTTGAGAGTGGGGTCCTGCCATATTACAAAGTTCTGCGTTTTTTGCAACAATGGTAGGGGTGATTGAAGAAAATGGGGTTGATGAGCTATGTTTTGTGGATTTTGATTATGGGTTTTGTGAAAGTTGCATTGGAAGATTGGCTGGATTTTGCATTTCCTCGGTTGTGTGCGTGTTGTTCAGACAATTTGTTGAGGTCTGAAATGGAGATATGTTGGAGTTGTTATGCAAACTTGCCGTTTTCTGTTCATGGTTATGGGATGGAGAATCCGGTGGCGAAATCGCTTTGGGGCAGAACGCCGTTGGTGGGAGGATATTTTTTGTTGAACTATAAGGCGAAGTCTGAGGCGTCGAAGATGATGAAGGCGTTAAAATATGACGGTGGTGTGATGATGGCTGAAAAATTGGGCGAATTGATGGGGGAAGAATTACTCAAGGACCCCAATTATAGGCCATTTTCACACTTGGTACCGGTGCCGATGCATCCCAAAAAGGAGATGAAAAGGGGCTATAATCCAGCATATTTGATTGCTTTGGGCATGTCGAAATCGCTGAAAGTTCCAGTGAATGAAAAGGTACTTGTTAAGTCGAAGATGACGGCCACACAAACAAAAAAAAACCGCTTGGATCGTTGGTATCAAACGAAGCATTCCTTTGAATTTGTTGGGAAAGAAGACCATTGGGAACATGTTGCATTGGTAGATGATGTTGTGACCACGGGGGCTACTGCTGAGAGGTGTTTGAGGAGTATGTATGTGAATGGGGTAATGAGTGCTTCATTGGTGAGCTTGGCCTACACGATTTAGTAGGATTTTTGATTGGCGTAGAAAATGTGTAAATTTGTTTAAAACTGACTAAAATGAAGAAAATATTACTGCTTTTGGGTGTTGTGATGATGGGTAAAGCGATGGCTCAAGTTACATCAACACAAATTGGACCGATTTTGGTGCCGAAGTTTGCGGGTGCAACCCAAGGTTCTGCGGGTGACACAACGCGGACACCAATTATTTTTAGGGTGAGATTCAATGGTTTGAAGCCCAACGAAAAATACAAGTACATAACTAAGGGTTCTGATACTACAGATTTAAAAAAGCGTTCTTTGTCTACTGGAGGTGCCGGTAACATGATCACCTTCAACAGCAATGGTACCTTCAAGTACATCTCAGGCCAGTCATTGACAACTGCCGGAAAGAACGATACGTTCGAAACCAACATGATGGGTGAATATGAAGGTTGGTTTGGATTAATTAACACATCTAATGCTCGTTTTGCAGCAGGAAAAACCATTTATCCTTTGTTTGTGGCCTTGAGTTTAACCAGTAATGATACTTTGATTGGTTATTGTGCTGACGGCATTACATTTTTGGATTATGGAACAGCATCTACCAATGCTACATTGGTTTGGGGTGCTTCTCAAGCTGTGGGCAAGAGCTTCGTGGCTTTGTACGATGTAACCAATTCTGCAGGTGTTCGTCCATTGTCGATCGGTATGGTTGAGAATTCTGTGGTGAGTGCAGGATGGAAGTCACTTACGCCAACAGCGGTGAAAAACAAGGTGATTGGTGTATCGGGTATGTGGTCTGCATTTATTCCGAATAATTTGTCGGGCGGTTTAAAGCGTATTGAAAATTTGAATTTGTCGAATGGATTTTTGGCTTATGCCAATAACGATGGCGACGGTGTATGGGGTCCATCAAAGAAATCAACCGTAAATGCTTCGGGTGGTGCGGGTAGCCATATTTATTTGGATAACGATGATGCGGCTTTGGTGCCAACAAAAGTTGAGTTTTGGACTAGAACGTCTTCTACCAAGGAAGATATTGGTACATACAATGTATTTGTGACAAGAAAATTTAGCGATGAGAAAGATCAAACGGTAAGATTTTATATTGCCGGTGGTACATCGGTAAAAGGTGCCACAAACGATTATACAGTTACTGAGCGTACCATTACTTTCAAAGGTTCTGGTGCTGCGATTTCAGATACTTCGGTGATTACCATCAATGATGACAATTCTGCGGAAGGACCTGAAACCATCGTTTTGGGTATAGACCAACCAAACAATTGTGTGATTGGTACCGAAAAAGCGCATACAATTACTGTTGCAGACAACGATATCGCCAATGTAGTAATTCCCAAAACGTTGATCGTAGTGAAGGAGAGTGCTGGTAAAATTGGTATCGCCTTGAAAATGGATAAGTTGGTTGCTACCGCATCAAAAATGACTTTGTTCGTGAAGAGCAAGGGCGATAGTACTTACATCCCTTCAGAGTTCCAGTTGGGAAAATCAGGAAACGATTCTACTTTCAATTTGGGATCTTCTACCAAGGCCGATTCTATCATGATTTTCGCCAAGGTGAATGATGATTTTAACATCGACCCCAATGATACGGTGACGTTGATTTTGCGTCAAGTATCAGGAAATGCCTACTTGAAAGATTCGATCATCACTTTGGTAATGACTGATAACGACGGTCCAGCTACAGTTGAACTGATCGATAGTAAATTGACCATCACTGAGAACATTGGCAATTTGGCGGTAAAGATTCGTGTTGCATCACGTTCTGATGCTGATGCCGATTTCACCTTGCGTTGCTACACCGCTTTGAGCACAGCCACCGAGGGTGTAGATTTCAAATTCAATCCAACGTCTAAAATCATCAATATTACCTCTAATACACCTGATACCATTACGGTGAATGTGCCTTTCTACGATGACAAGAACTTTGAATTGACCAAGAAAATTTACTTTGGCTTGGGCAACTTATCGAACTCAAAAATCACAAAAGGCAAGGATACCTTGATCGTTACTTTGTTGAATGATGATTTGCCAATTTATAGCATCGGAACCATCAACAAGCAAACCAATGCCAACAAAACGGCTGATAGCTTGAATGTTCGTTGTCGCGTTTATGGAACTGTGCATGGTGTGAATATGCGTGCTGCAGGCTTAGGGTTTACGATCATGGATGGAACGGGTGGAATGGGTGTATTTAGCAATCCAAAGACATTTGGTTACACTGTAACTGAGGGTGATAGCGTAATGATTCAGGGTTCTGTGAGTCAGTTCCAAGGAACTGTACAAATGGACAAATTGGATACCATCGTCAAAATTGCTACTGGCCAGCCTTTGAAGAAAGCGAAGTCGGTGAGCGGTGTAGACGAGACCACTGAATCTGTATTGGTTCAAATGCGTCGTGTGAAAATGGTAGATCCTGCGGAATGGCCTTCTGCTGCTTTGGCTGCCAATGGATTTAAATATGTACGTGTGATGAACACCGCGGGTCGTGTGGATACGTTGAACATTGATGCAGAGACCAACGTGGATGGTTCTACTGCGCCTGTTGGATATTTCGATGTAACCGGTATTGGTGCTCAGTTCGATAACAGTTCACCTTTCATTACTCGTTATGTATTGTCGCCCCGTTCTATCAACGACTTCAAGGCTTCTACTTTGCCAACGGTGAATTTTGCTAAGAGCAAAGATTCAATTTTTGAGCCTGCTGATTCATTCCGTATGGATTTCAGTGTGATTCCCGCGGATGAGAATTTCTCATTTGACGTGGCAATTGCAGGTGGTACTGCGGTTTCTCCTACAGACTATGACTTTGCAACGCGCAAGATCAACGTATTGAAGAACGTGAGTAGCTTCTTTATCCGCGCCAATATTACCGATGATGGCGATCCTGATGGCGACAAGTTGTTGATTTTCGCGATCCGCAATGCACAGGGTCCTTGCTTCATTGGCAAAGATTCTTTGTTGACCTTGAAAATCAAAGACAACGAAGCCAGTGTAGTGAAGAAGTTTGCTGCGGGTTCAATCAAAATGTACCCTAACCCAAGCAGTGGTTTGGTAAACATTCAAAGTGCTGAAAACATGAAGTCGGTGAAGGTTTACACCATGGGCGGTCAGTTGGTTCGTGAAGTGAATATGAACGACATGATGAAAACCAATGCTGTGACTTTGGATTTGAATGTAGTTGCTGGATTGTATCGCGTGCAGATTATCACAGCTGCTGGTGAGATGTACAGTGATTTCTTGAGTTTCCAATAATTTTAACAGAATCGATAAATAAAAAAGGGGGCATTGCCCCCTTTTTTATTGCGGTTGTATTGATTTCATTAATTTCGCCTCGATTTGAAAGCAGTTTTAAAGTTTTTACGCTACGCAGGAAATCACAAGCGGTTGATTTTTCTCAATTTTATCTTCAACCTGCTATATGTGGTATTCCAATTGGTCACTCTGATGATGATCATGCCTGTGCTGCGATTTTTATTTTCGAAAGACGGAGCAAATGCTCAAGCGCTTTCAAGCAAAAATTACGGCGTTGGTCAGTGGTTTAGTGATCAGTATCAGTCGTTTATTACTTGGTTTGGCTCTTTGGCAAAGGGCGAGCCATTTACTGCGTTGGCCTATCTGTGCGTTGCGTTGGTTTGCGTAACGATAATGAAAAATGGCTTCCGTTTCTTGGCCATGAATTTCATGGTGTTGATTCGCAATCGAAGCATTCAGGAAATCCGCCAAGGGGTGTATCAGAAGTGTTTGGATTTACCCATCGCCTATTTTAACAATGAAAGAAAAGGTGATTTGATGTCGCGCATGAGCAATGACATCAAAGAAATAGAGTTTGCATTGATGGTGTCTTTGGAGGCTTTGTATTTTCAGCCTTTGAACATTTTGTTGTTTTTGGTGGCATTGGTAGTGCTTTCCGCCAAACTCACTTTGTACATATTGTTATTTTTACCCATTACTGCGTTGATCATAGGGTTGATAGGTAGGTCTTTGAGAAAGCGCAGTGCTTTGAACCAGCAATTGTTGGGAAAAGTGATGAGTGCCTATGAGGAAACCTTGGGTGGAATTCGAATTATCAAGGCGTTTAATGCAAGCAGTTTTTTTGCCAAAAAGTATAATGAGCAAGATGAAATGTACACCAAAAACAACATTGGGGTGCAGCGCCGCTATGACTTGTCGTCGCCCATGAGTGAAACCATAGGTATTAGTGTAAGTGCTTTGTTGCTATGGCTGGGGGGCAGTATGGTTTTTCGCCACGAATTGGACCCAGAATTCTTTCTGACCTACTTTGCGATTTTTTCACAATTGATTCCTCCATTTAAGGCGTTTTCTAATGCATTGTATGCGGCTCAGAAAGGTATGGCAAGCCTTGAGAGGATTCAGGAGCTTGTGGAGGCGCCGGTAACCGTGGTAGACCCAATTGTATCGCAACAA
>CANHGC010000111.1 GCA_947460045.1 Bacteroidota bacterium
AATATTTTTAGTTTAAAAGATACTGCTGTTTGGCAGTGATGCTATCGGTACGAAGAATCATAGGATTCTCTCGCCGGTATTGAAGATTGATTAATTCTTTTGTAACAGGGATGTTTTGGATTGTCTTGATTTGAATAATTCAAACAACGTAATCATCCATGTCATGTAGAGTAAATTGTAGAAAAAGTCTTCAAAGGGAATAGTCCCAATCCGGATTCCGAGGTTTTCAGAATCGTCATAGATCAATACGGGGTTGCCGGTGAGTATGCCATTCACAAAAGCCATGGGAATAAGCGCCACAGCCCAGGAGATGATTAAGTGTGTAAGGTGGTGGCTGTATTTGGTAAAACTCAAAACGATATAGGTAATTGCCAACAATCCAAATGTACTTGTAGTATATGCATGAGAAGGGTTGTAGGCGATGCACAAGGCGCTTAATAGAATGATGCCTGAAGTTGCTGCTGTGTTAAGCTTGAGTGAGTGCCAATGGGGCCAATAGGCCTTTAAACAAGCATATATAAACAAACAGGCGTAAGGAACTACTAGGAAGAAGATGTATTCTTCAATGGGCAGATTCACAATGTTTATACCCAATAGAAATTCCCCGTTGAACTTCCATACCAAAGTTTTCGTGGCGATAATGTCCCAAATGATGTAGGCCAAACTGGTAGGTAACATCGCATAGAGAAAGTATTTCCAATCTTTGTAGAATGCCACCTTTTTGTCGAACGACAATAGGAGAGGCCCCAGAACGGTGAGAATGTTTAAGTAGAGGTAGGTATTATGTCCTTGGAAGATATTCACGGGGTAGTGATTTGGCTATACCTCACGAAGATACATAGGATTTTCGCCCTATTTATTGGGTTTTTGGCAATGAGGTGGGAGATTAAGCAATTTGATACCCAAAGGCATCGGCGTAATCTTTCAATCTTTCACGAAGAATTCTGCGGGCCACGAAGATGCGAGTTTTCACAGTTCCAATGGGAATTTGAAGTTCCTCAGCAATTTCATGATACTTATAACCTTCTGTATTGAGTTTGAAGGTTACGCGTAGGTCAAAAGCCAAATCGTCGATGGCGTGATCCAAATCTTTTCTGATGAACTTTGTTTCAGCATCGTTGTCGATTTTGTGCGAAGGCAAATCGATGAAATAGCTATTGTCTGTGCTATCCAAGAATGTATTGCGCTTCATGTCTCTGCGATAGTTGTTGATGAAACTATTTTTTAGGATGGTGTAAAGCCAGCCGCGGAGGTTGGTGCCTTCTTGAAATTTTGCACGGTAACGATATGCCTTGAGAATGGTTTCTTGCACCAAATCTTTGGTGTCGTCCATGTCATGAGTGAGGGATAATGCATAATTGCGTAGGGGCATCAGTTCACCTGCGATCATGTTGTCGAAATCATTTTGTATAACGTTCATAGCGATAACTTATACAAATATGGTGTTTTGTTTAAGTTCTACATAATTTATTGTAGAACTTATGGGCATCAAAAGTTACACATAATAAATGTTGATATTGTGATCTGGTTGTTGTGGGTGGTAGGTGGGACGAGTTGTGTGTGTGTGAATCCACTCTAACTGACTGATATATTGATGTTTGGCTGGTATTTTTGTCACGAGTGATTGGGTTGTTGCCTGGGTTGTGGCGTAGTGAAAATTTAATTTTGTTTAGGGTTGTTGTGGATAAGTGAAACAAAAAAGGCTCCCAATGGGAGCCTTTTTTGTTTCATATTTTTTCAATTCTTGCCGAATGGTTATCGGGGGAATTGGTATTATGTTAGTTTTAATTGGGCTTGTGTAAGAAAAATCAAACCAAGACCACCACTTTGTTTTTTACAACTTCAACCAACCCACTTTTGATTTCAAAGCTTTGTGTTTGATTGTTGTCTTTGATCTCGATGCTACCTGCTTTCAAGTTGGCAATCATGGGAGCGTGGCTATCTAGCAACTGAAAACTACCATTTACACCCGGAAGAGATATTACATCTGCTTCACCGCTGAATAAGGTTTTATCTGGAGTCAATAATTCAACAAACATGGTGATTATGCGTTAGCTTCTTCCAACAACTTTTTGCCTTTTTCAACAGCATCTTCAATGGTTCCAACCAAGTTGAACGCTGCTTCTGGATATTCGTCCACTTCACCGTTCATGATCATGTTGAATCCTTTGATGGTTTCTTTGATTTCTACCAAAACACCAGGGATACCAGTGAACTGTTCTGCTACGTGGAAGGGCTGCGACAAGAAACGTTGAACACGGCGTGCGCGGTGTACCACCAATTTGTCGTCCTCGCTCAATTCATCCATACCCAAAATGGCGATGATATCTTGCAATTCTTTGTAACGCTGCAACAACTCTTTAACGCGTTGAGCACATCCGTAATGTTCTTTGCCCAAAACGTCTTCGCTTAAGATGCGGCTGGTTGAATCCAAAGGATCCACCGCTGGGTAGATACCCAATTCCGCAATTTTACGCGACAATACAGTGGTTGCATCCAAGTGAGCAAATGTAGTTGCTGGTGCTGGATCTGTTAAGTCATCTGCAGGTACATATACTGCTTGTACTGATGTGATAGAACCACGAGTAGTAGAAGTAATGCGCTCTTGCATTGCACCCATTTCAGTAGCAAGGGTAGGTTGGTAACCCACGGCACTAGGCATACGACCCAATAACGCAGATACTTCTGATCCTGCTTGTGTGAAACGGAAAATGTTATCGATAAAGAACAAAATGTCTTTTCCTGCACCGGTACCATCGCCATCACGGAAGTATTCCGCAACGGTCAATCCGCTCAATGCAACACGTGCACGTGCTCCGGGAGGCTCGTTCATTTGTCCAAACACCAATGTAGCTTGGCTATTTTTAAGGTCTTCCATGTCAACGGCATCCAAATCCCAGCCACCTTTTTCCATGCTGTGTTTGAAAGCGTCGCCATATTTGATTACACCAGATTCAATCATCTCGCGCAACAAATCGTTCCCTTCACGGGTACGTTCACCCACACCGGCAAATACAGACATACCAGAGTATGCTTTTGCGATGTTGTTGATCAATTCCATGATCAATACGGTTTTACCTACACCGGCACCACCGAACAATCCGATTTTACCTCCTTTTGCATAGGGTTCCAACAAGTCGATTACCTTGATACCGGTGTACAGAGGTTCTGCACTGGTGCTGAGGTTATCGAAAGTTGGCGCGGGTTGGTGAATACCACGGCCGTTTTCTTTAGAGAGTTGCGTCATTCCGTCAATGGCATCACCCACTACGTTGAGTAGGCGTCCACGGATTGATTCACCCACGGGCATGCGGATTGCATCGCCAGAATCCACGCAGTCAATACCACGGCGCAAACCATCGGTACCATCCATCGCAATGGCGCGTACCATGTTTTCGCCCAAGTGCTGCTGTACTTCGAGCACCAAGGTTTGACCGTTGTCTTTCGTAACGGTGAGTGAGTTGTAAATTTTAGGAAGTGTTGATCCGGGTTCGTTGAAACTTACATCGACCACAGGACCAATGATTTGAGATATTTTACCTACGTTGGCCATCGTGAATTTTCGGTGTGCAAAAATACACAAAGGTTTTGCCATCTCCAAAGGTTTTACAAAATAGTTCTCGCGATTTTACAATTGTTTATTGATCGAGGCATTTCATTTGTGTATTCAGCTTCTGCCATGCAAACGAAAATTGCATCGCCCCATCTAAAAAATCGTTAACTTCGCCCTTTTATTCATGGATCGTAATACAGTCATCGGTTTCTCGCTCATTTTTCTTATCCTCATTGGATACTATTGGTATACTGCGCCAACGCCTGAGCAACAAGCAGCATTTGATAAACAGCGCGATAGTATAGCGCAAGTGGAGGCGGCCAAGGCCAATCCTGTGAAATCAGCTACGGCAGCGACCAGTGTCTCTAAAGCCAGCATTTCAACAGACACCGCTTTGGTGAAATCTTTGGGTGGATTTGCTTCTCAACTTTCAGGTAAAGCCGATGTGATTCAACTTCGCAGCAAGCAATTGAGCGTAGACGTTCGCACCAAAGGTGGAAATATGGGCCGAGTGATGCTCAATGGTCACAAGCGTTCTGATTCCTCTGCATTGGAATTGCTTTCAAATATCGATGCCTATAACGAGTGGTTTTTTGAACTGTATACTGCCAACGGGCCGTTGAAAAGCAGCGACTTTTACTGGAACGTGGTGAAACAATCGCCAAGCAGCGTCACAATGAGATTGGGTGATACCTCGAGGTATATCGATCAAACTTACACTTTGGATGCCGATGGATATACAGTGAAACATGCCATGGCGTTCAAAGGCATTGATGAATTGATCAAATCAAGAACTTCAGGGATCAAAATTTTCTGGCGGGCTCAATTGCACAAGCAGGAGCGCGACATGAAATGGGAGACTCAAAATACCACCGTGGTATATAAAATGGTGGGTGAGGATGCCGATAAATTGGATGTGGCAAGCCCAGACGCGGAAGAATTGAAGAACAACCTTGAGTGGGTGGGTTTCAAACAGCAGTACTTTTCTGCCATCATGGTTGCCGATTCAACGTTCTCATCAGATGCCAAAATTTCTTGGAAAGAGAGCAAAGAGCCCGGAAAAATCAAAGACTTACAAGCCGAGGTCTACTTGGATTTCGATAGACAATCATACAAAGAGTACGGTTTCAGTTACTATTTCGGTCCAAACCAATACTACACCATGCAAGAAGCCAAAGTGGGTAAGGCCAATGCAGGCTTGGAGCGTGTGATTCCTTTGGGTTGGGGTTTGTTTGGATGGGTGAACCGATATGTAGTAATTCCGGTATTCCATGCCTTGGACGGTGTAATCGGCAGCATGGGTATCATCATTTTGTTGCTGACCATCATTATCAAAACAGCTTTGTTGCCATTGGTATACAAATCCTATATCAGTACCGCCAAAATGCGTATTCTGAAGCCCGAATTGGATGTGATCAAGGAAAAGCACGGGAACGACATACAGAAAATGCAACAAGACAATATGGCGTTGTACCGCAAAGCGGGTGTATCGCCCATGAGTGGTTGCGTTCCGGTGTTGCTTCAAATGCCCATCTTGTTTGCGATGTTCCAGTTTTTCCCCAATGCGTTCGAATTGAGACAGAAAGCCTTTTTGTGGGCCACTGATTTGTCTCAGTACGATGGTCCGATGCTTGGTTTTAACATTCCGTTCTATGGCGATCACGTGAGTTTCTTTACCATCTTGATGACGGTTTCTACGCTCATTTATACCCATTTTAACAATCAATTGTCGGGCGTTACCGGTCAAATGAAATACATTGGCTATTTCATGCCAGTCATTTTCTTGGGTGTGTTGAACGATTATGCTGCGGGTTTAACTTGGTATTATTTCGTGAGTAACATGATTACATTTGGTCAGCAGTGGGTGATTCGCAGAACAGTAGACGACACCAAATTGCATGCACAAATTGCCGAGAATCGCAAAAAGCCCGTGACAAAATCTAAGTTCCAACAGCGCATGGAAGAAGCCATGAAAGTGAGTCAACAGCGCGCCGCGGCACAAAAGAAAAAGTAACAGGGCAGATTAGGTTCTGTTAAATCATCGACATGTATTGATTTCCAGGAAGGTTTGTGATCAATCCTTTTAACTCGAGATCTAAAAGCGCCATAGAAATGTGACTTGCAGACCACTGGTTTTGGTTGAGCATTTCGTCTGGATTGTGCACACCATTCAATAGCCAATGCATCACTTGTTGCTCAACGGGGTTGAGTTTACTGAACATAGACATTTGGGTATTGTTTGAATGCTCTGCTATACTAGTTACTATGTTGGGGGTCCAATTCATGGCCTCTGCGATGTCTTTTCCGCAAGTGACCAGCTGCGCCATGTTGGATTTGATGAGGAAATTGCATCCCTCTGAGGGCCTGTCGGACGGTCTACCCGGCACGGCAAAAACATCTCTGCTATATCCATGGGCGATACTTGCTGTGATCATGGAGCCTCCTTTCACCCCGCTTTCAATCACCAACAACGCATCGCACAAACCGGCCACAATCCGATTCCT
>CANHGC010000112.1 GCA_947460045.1 Bacteroidota bacterium
CAATACATAAATTCTTACTTACCGCGAAAATAGATTTTTGATTCAGAAAAACAACATGAAATTTGTAAGAAAATCATGCATCACGATTGGCAAGACGAAATCCACATTTATAGTGAATCGGTAAGTTCCCCCGAATCACCCTTTTTACACGCAATCAATCAGTTCACTTGGAAAAAAATGATCAACCCAAGAATGCTGTCTGGTCATCTTCAAGGACGATTCCTTTCGTCTTTGATCGCCATGAAAAACCCCCAATGTGTGCTCGAAATTGGCACATTTACCGGTTATGCCACCGCGTGTTTACTTGAAAACTTATCGGACCAAGCCACCCTCCATAGCATTGAAGCAGATCCCGAAACCGCCCACAAAACCCAAGATTTTTGGAAAAATCACAACCCAAACCATAAAGTGAATTGGCATGTTGGCCCCGCACTAGACATTGTACCATCGCTCAACCTCCGTCCAGACATTATTTTTATCGATGCCGATAAACACAACTACAAAGCCTACCTCAACCTCTGTTTTCCCCTTTTGCCCATTGGCGGCACCTTACTGTTCGATAATACCCTTTGGAGCAAACGCGTGATCAATGCGCATGATTTACAGCACGATAAAGACACTCAAAACATGCATGCCTTCAATGAATATGCCAAAGACACACCCAACGCGCAAGTAGTGTTACTACCCATCAGAGATGGCATCACAATGATCACAAAATTGAATTGATTATCCCCTTAAGTCATCGAGCAAATCGCTCAATAACCCAAAATCTATTTTTGCCCTGTTCAATATCAATTGCTGTCGGTCTAATAACAACGGAGCAATCTGATTCAGCAACTCCAAGCCTTGAGCCGTAATCACAATATTCATTTTCCTGCGATTCTCACTGTTGATGCTTCTTCCAATCAAACCCATGGCCAACAATCGATCGCACAAACGCGTGATATCTGGATTTTTGTCCAACATCACCTCCTTAATTTCTGATGGATTCACAGATTCTGGGTGCTTGCCGCGCAAAATTCTCAAAACATTGTATTGCTGAGGCGTGATCCCATAGGGCTTATAAATATCCCTAAATTCCCCCATCAACCAATTCGATGTATACATAATATTCAACATCGCCTTTACCTGAGGTGATTCAAATTTCTTTTGCTTTATGGCGTCTTCTAATTTCAAATCAATCACGAATTAACATACGTGTGAACAAATATGATCTATTTGAACCAAATTTTCCCCATGTAAATTATCATTGTACCTTTGCATTGTGAATCAGGCTTTTCAAAACACAAAAGATTTTGCAGTGCAAATGGATCAAAACGATTCTCTTGCCAAATTCAGAGATCAATTTATTTTCCCTACCAATGCAGAAGGTGAAGTACAAGTTTATTTGTGCGGAAATTCGCTCGGACTGCAACCAAAATCTGCAAAAAAAGCCCTTGAAAACGAACTCGAAGATTGGGCAAAATGGGGTGTAGAAGGTCATTTTCACGGGAAAAAACCCTGGTTCCACTACCACAAATTCCTCACAGATTATACAGCCGAAATCGCAGGCGCAAAACCGCATGAAGTAGTGGTCATGAATCACCTCACCGTGAATCTACACCTCCTCATGTTCAGCTTTTATCGCCCAACATTCGTTGTTAACCCCGAATCAGGCAAAAATGAACCCAAACGCTACAAAATCATCATGGAAGCCGGTGCCTTCCCCAGTGATATGTATGCCGTTCAAACCCAAGTTGAATCGTTTGGATTGAATTACGACGATGCCGTGATTGAACTAGCCCCTCGTGAGGGTGAATACACTTTAAGAACCGAAGACATTCTTCAAGCCATCAACACCGCCGGTGACTCGTTGGCCCTGTCGTTCTTCTCTGGCGTTCAATATTACACAGGTCAACTATTCAACATGCCCGCCATCACAGAAGCAGCTCACAAAGTGGGCGCTTTGGCAGGCTTCGACCTAGCCCATACCGCCGGAAACATTGATTTACAACTCCACAATTGGGATGTAGATTTTGCCGCATGGTGCTCCTACAAATACCTCAACAGCGGTCCAGGCAACGTATCTGGTGTTTATATTCATGAAAAACATGGACTAAACCCCGAAACGCCAAGAATGGCAGGATGGTGGGGACACAAAGAGGATGTTCGCTTTTTGATGAAACGCGGCTACATCCCAGAACCCGGTGCTGCTGGATGGCAAATGAGCAATGCCCCCGTTTTTGGCATGGCCGTGCACTTAGCCAGCCTCGAGATTTTTCACGAAGCGAAAATTGCCAATCTGCGCAATAAAAGCCAATCGCTTACGAGTTATTTGGAATTTGTTTTGTTGGACGTGAAATCACAAAATCAACACCTACAATTCCAAATCATCACTCCCAGCAACCCAGAAGAACGCGGCGCACAGCTCAGTATTCTCACCAATGAAAACGGGAAAGCCCTATTCGACCACCTGTTCAACAACAACATCATCGCAGACTGGAGAGAGCCCAACGTGATTCGCATGGCCCCAGCACCCCTTTACAACAACTACCAAGACATCTACGCGTTAGGTCAAGCCTGTTTGAACTTCAAGCCTTAATTACGCTTGTCCTCGCTTGTCTTTGAACGATTCCCAGTTCACCGCATTGTCTACGCCCAACACCTTCCTGATTTTTGAGCGAACATTGTGAATGTACTGTGGCGTTACACCCACAATCGCAGCGATATCCTTGGATTTGTAACCATCCACACTCAAAATAAAAATTCTCTTTTCGGTCAAGTTCATGGCCTTCAGTTGGGGGTAATGTTCGAAGATATCGCCTTGTTCCTTCAATTTCGAATCCGCAATCTGTGGCCTTGATGTAGTCTCAACCCGACCCAATGCCTCCAATTCTTTGCGAAGCGTTTCTATCTCGGGGGAATTGCTGGTATTCAACTGCTTCAATTTCTTACTCAACTCCAAACTCTTTTCCATCACCAATTCACTCATGCCAATGATCCTGGCATTCAGTTCCTTTTCCTTCTGTAAAAATTCCTTTTCCTCCACCTGAACATGCAATTGCATCTGCGCCCAATCCAATTCCTTCTTTTTCGCCGTTTGTCGAGCCCACAAAAACAACACCAACAACAACAAGGTTAACACAACCGAACCATACGTCCCTGCCAAATAACCATTGATCTTCTTTTGCTGTAACAACTCCTTCTCAAAAGCAAATTGCTTGGTCTTCATACTCTCAAAATCCTTCTTCGCCGTAAAATCTGCCCGCTTCACAGAATCGTCTAACAAATGATACCTGTCTTTATACTCGTTCGAAACCTGTAAAGCCTCATAAGCCTCTTTCATTTCGTCCTTCTGTCTGAAGATCGCCGATAACAATTCATGATGATTCGCCAACGCCAGCGGATTGTCTTCAAATTGCTCAGCCACAGCGTCTTTCCACGACATCAAACTATCAGCCAACACGAACGTTTCATCCAAACGAATAGCCTCCAACAAAAAGGGCTTCAGCCTTGTTACAGCGCCGAAATAATCTTCCGAAACCCATTCCATTTTCCTTCCCAATACCCTGGACAAGGCATCCGGATTCTTCTCTTTCACCAAGGTCAACTGATTGGCCAAGTATACAATTCGTAAATTGTTCAAAATCACAGAATCAGGCATTGATTTCATGAGCTCCGCCCCCTCATCCCACCGCTCCAAATGCATGTTCAATTCCATTCGATTCATCGCAATCAATTGCCTCGAATACTTGTCCCTCGCCGATGCCAATAACTCCTCGTTCTTCTTCCAAAATGTCTCAGCCTCCTGGTAATTGCCCTCCACTATTTTAACCGATATGATATTGCCTATCAATTCTGCAGGAACACCTTTCCCAGACGGATATGTAGAATAAACCTCCAAAAAATACTTCGACGCAGCACCGTACAACGCTTCATTGAAACAAATCGAACCCAATTTATTCAAGAAAAATCTCCGCTTCACCTGATCCCGATGTCGGATAGCCTCCTCCAAACCCTTGTTCAAATAATTCTTCGACATCTTCAAATCACCACGGGTAAAATGATACATCGCGATCAATTCGAAGTAACTACAGCGATTGTTCGACATCGGCATGATTTTCTCGGCCTCTTGGATGAAAAAAATCACCGAATCCATTTCACCCTTCTTCAATGAAACCAAACCCCTACCCACAAAACTACTAGCAATACCATATTCAGTATTGTCTCTACTCACTCTATCGTTAATATACATTAACAACTTCTCATAAGATTCTCTCTGTCCCTCGTAAAAAATCGCCAACTTATCATACCCAACAGACTCATATTTCCCCGATGGCAATTTATCTAACATAGAAATCACAGAATCTACCTCAACCGCCGATTCAATTTCATCCCTAAAGTAATCCTCTCCATTATCGCCCAACAAATAGACTATCAATGAAATACCAATGATTACCACACCCGTAACCACCCATTTATACTGAAACAACAATTGCTTTGGATTGCCCATAAATTCTACTACAATATTAACATCGTTTCAAACGTATTTATGCGATTTAAATAGAAAATTGTTAGAAAATATGAATGGTTTCGTCGATAAGTGATTACAATAACAATTCTAATATTCTCTTTTCTCCGATAGAATGGACCCAAAAAATAAATGACCGCAAACAATAACCTTGGCAAAACAAACCAAATCTAAATTGGTATGTTCCTTTCAACATAACGAAACGTTAAAACAACTGCCACTTAACAGAATGGCAATCCGACAATTTTACAGTTCCATCCAATAAATATGACGAATCGGCGCAATTCATAGCAATTGAGTACCTAAAATCGTAGTTTTGAATTTTATATAAGAATTGGCTTAACCTTTGATTACACTAGAACAACATGGAAAATAACCGACCCAACCCCGAAAACAAAAAACCCGGGGGATTCCGTTTCAACCCTTATTGGATTTATGGCGCCCTATTCCTCATTTTAATGGCGATGTTGTTCTTACCAAAAAATACAGGACAAAGTACCAATTGGAAAGAAACCCGCGAAATGATCATCCAAGGGGATGTGAAAAAAATGGTGGTCGTTAATGATCGATTGGTTGAAATATACCTCACCCAAGAAGCGGTTCAGCAAAAACGTTACAAAGGTGTTCGCAAACGCCAAGATTATCTGGGTGGTACAGAGCCAAACTTCAGTTTTGAAATCGAAAAAGGATACCTCAACAACGAAATTCAAGACCTCAAACAAACACTGAAAGAAAAAAACCTAGACCCCCAATCCTTGGTGATTCATTATGAATCTCAAAGCGACCTTTTCGGTGAATTGTTCCAATGGATTTTCTTCATCGGCATATTCCTCATTTTCTACAATTTGATGTTCCGCAAAATGGGCGGCGGCGGTGGCGCCGGCGGTGGAGCCAGTATTTTCAATATTGGTAGGTCTAAAGCACAGTTGTTCGACAAAGACACCAAGGTGAACAAAACGTTCAAAGACGTTGCCGGTTTGGAAGAGGCGAAACTTGAAGTAATGGAAATCGTTGATTTCCTGCAAAATCCCAAAAAATACACCAATCTCGGTGGTAAAATACCCAAAGGAGTGCTATTGGTTGGCCCTCCAGGTACAGGTAAAACCCTTTTGGCAAAAGCCGTTGCCGGTGAAGCAGGCGTGCCATTTTTCTCTCTTTCAGGTTCCGATTTTGTTGAAATGTTTGTAGGGGTTGGTGCCAGCCGGGTTAGAGATCTTTTCAAACAGGCCAAAGAAAAAGCACCGTGTATTATTTTCATCGATGAAATTGATGCGATCGGAAGAGCACGTGGTAAAAACCTCATGCAAGGATCCAACGATGAAAGAGAAAATACGTTGAATCAATTGTTGGCAGAAATGGATGGTTTTGGTACCGATAGCGGTGTAATCATCATGGCTGCAACCAACAGACCTGATATTCTCGATAGTGCACTGATGCGTCCAGGACGTTTCGATAGACAGATCACCGTTGACCGTCCAGATTTAAATGGTAGGGAAGAAATCTTCAAAGTGCACTTACTACCATTAACCAAACTTTCAAC
>CANHGC010000113.1 GCA_947460045.1 Bacteroidota bacterium
AACCAACTCCAATGGGCCGCCGCACAAGATGAACTCACCCTCGCCAACACCGAAACCGACCCATTCATTCAACTGCAATACCTGCGCCTCCGGGCCCGCATCGCCGCCAACAAAGCCCAATCTCTACCCCAATGCAATACCAACCCCAACCTGCCACAAACCCAACAAGCCCTGCAACTTTGGATTGAACTGTACCAAAAGGAAGGACTCACACCCAACGACCTCCCCTTCGCCATTTCCGTCGCCGAACAAGCACAATCTGTCCAATACCTCACCCTTTGGAAACAAATGGCACAGGATTTGAAAACCCCTCCTACACAGAAATAACCCAAACGCCCATCGCCCCATGAAATACTTCCTCGCCCTCTTCACCCTGCTCGCAGCCACCGCCACCCAAGCGCAAGACAACAATCCCCAATATATTTCGCTGGCCAACAACCAATTGCCACAATCCAACAACTGGACCTACTTCACCGGCCGATACGATGTAACCGTAAACACCGGCGATCAACAAATTCCAGCCACCCTAAACCTGCGCATGAAACGCGACTCCATCGTCTGGTTCAGCATCAGCGCCAACATGGGCATCCAAATTCAAATCGCCAAAGGCATCATGCTCCGCGATACCCTCCACCTGGCCGATATCCACCACAAAGAATACTATGCGATTCCAGTGGCCGAAGCCAGCAAATACCTCTCCATCCCCCTCGGCGTGCAACACCTGCAACACTTGTTTGTTGGACAGCCCCTGGTAGATACCTGCAGCCCCCAACCCATCAACAACAGCAACTACAGCGTGAAATTGCTCAACCAACTCATGTGCTATACCACCGTGGCCCAACCCTTGGTCATCGAATCAAAATTTGCACAACCCACCACCGAAACCAAGAAAGAATACGATGGTTTTTCCCAACTGCGATTCACAGAAATTACCACCCCAGACAAGCCCAAAGACAAAGTGGTCCTCGAACACAACCAATGGCTCGATGTCTCCAAAGAATCTGGCAGCGCGTTCTCTTTTCTGCCCATGGCGATGAAAATCACATCCACCACTGCACAACAAACTGCACAAGTCGATTTCACGTTAACAACCGCTCGATACGATGTAATACCTTCGTACCCGTTCAAGATCGACGATTCCTACAAACGACAAACCCTACCACTGAAATAAACCTTGCGCATCCTGGCCTTCATATTGCTGCTGATTGCCTCCCTGTTTCCAAACACCGGAGAAGCCCAATCGCGCAAACAACTCGAAGCCAAACGCAAAAAAATGCAGCGAGTGATCGCCGAGCAAAGAAAAGCCCTTTCCTCCACCCAAAAGGAAAAAACGGTTACCCTCGATAAACTCAATTCACTCAACCAAATCATCCAACAACGACAAGTAGTTATCAAGAACCTGGGTGTTGAAATCCGCTCAGTTAACTACGAATTGTCGCAAAAACAGAAATTTCTCGATAGCCTCACCAAAGAGCACGATTCCCAAAAACTCAAGCTCAAAAAGACCATCGTTAAAGCCTATAAAACACGCAAAAGCGGGCGTGAAATTGCCTTTGTTTTCTCTTCCAAATCCATCGCACAAGCCATGCGCCGGTGGAAATACATCCGCAAAATCTCTGGCTATCGCCGCCACCAAATCTCCACCATCGTGGCACAAGCCCAATCGCTAGGAAAAACCATCAACCAACTCGAAAGCGTAAAGCAAGAAAAATCGGTGTTGATGGGTGAAAACGAAAAAGAATCCAAAGAACTTGAAGTTGATAAGCAGTCCAAACAAACCCTGGTCAAACAACTTTCAGGCAGAGAAGAAGAACTCAGAGACCGAATTCGCGACAACGAAAAAGCCATCGCCCGACTCAACAATGAAATCAGTCGATTGATTGCCCGTGAAATAGAAGCCGAAAGGAAAAGAAAGGCCCGCGCCGTATCCAGTTCAGCCAAATCCAGAAGCGGCAAAACCGGAAACGCCGAAAAAGAAAACACCCTATCGCCCCAAGCCCGAGCCATCGGCGGTGCGTTCTCGAAAAACAGAGGCAACCTCCCCTGGCCCGTTGAGCGCGGTTTCATCTCCCAATCTTTTGGCGTGCACGAACACCCCGATCTGGAAGGCATCACCACCGTGAACAATGGCGTAGACATTACATCGCCCCGCGGCGCCCTCGCCAGTGCTGTGTTTGAAGGTACCGTTAGCGCCATTCTCAACATACCCGGACAAGGTCAGGCCGTTCTCCTCAACCATGGCGATTTTTTCACCGTTTATTCCCACCTATCCGTAGTTTTGGTAGAGAAAGGACAAGTGATCCGCATGAACCAACACATCGGCAAAGTAATGACCGATGAAGATGGCAAAGCCGTTCTACAATTCCAAGTATGGCACGGTCAAGAAAAACAAAACCCCCAAAGCTGGCTCAAGGGCAAGTAAACAATTCCCATTCCTTATCTATATCTTTGAATCATGATGAAAGTGGCAGTCATTGGCGCCGGTGTGATGGGTTCAGGTATCGCATTGTGTAGCATACAAGCAGGGTACCCCACCGTGCTGTTCGATGTAAACGAAACCGCCCTCCAACGAGGCATGGATTACATCCAATCGCAATTGAAAGTGGCCGTATCCAAAGGCAAAACCACCCAAGAAAAAGTAGATGCCGCCCTGTTGCTGCTATCAGCCACACCCCACAGAGAAACCCTCGTGGCAGACTTCATCATCGAAGCCGTTCTCGAACAACTGCCCATCAAACGAGAACTGTTCCAATTCCTAGAGACCATCAACAGCGAAAAAACTCTCTTCGCCACCAATACCTCTAGCATCCCCATCACCCAAATCGCTGCGGCACTCAAACACCCCAATCGATTGGTGGGCGTGCACTTCTTTAACCCCGCACACATCATGAAGCTCGTGGAAGTCATCAAAGGCGTTGCCACCGATGCCGCAAGCGCCGAAATCGCCTTCAACTGGTCGCAATCCCTGGGCAAAACCACCGTATACGCCGCTGATGCACCCGGGTTTATCGTGAATCGCGTGGCCCGCCATTACTACGTGGAAAGCCTCAAAGCCCTCGAAGAAAATGTGGCCCCCCTGCAAACCATCGATCGCCTCCTTGAAAGCTCAGGCTTCAAAATGGGACCCTTCAAACTCATGGACCTCATCGGTGTTGATACCAACTTCAGCGTCACCAGCTCCATGTTTCAACAGTTTCATTACGATCCCAAATTCCGCCCCAACCGCATCCAACAACAAAAAGTAGATGCCGGCCACCACGGTAGAAAAACCAAACAAGGCTTCTACTCCTACGAAGATTGAACAGCATCAACCCAACTTGCACAATATGAAGAAGTTATACGTCACCGCCGTTTGTTTTCTCGCAGCGATGCTTCCCCTTCTTCACAGTTGTAACGATGGCAATCGCGTAACCGAACAAATCCCAACAGGACCCGTAAACATCAACATCGACCTCAACCTGCCCGCCTACATGAACCTCGCCAACCCCGGCAGCCATGGCTATTTCGAAGGGGGCGTGAAAGGCGTTTTGGTAGTCCACGATTACGACGATACCTGGTACGCTTTCGAAAGAGGATGCGCCTTTGAACCCCTCTCCACCTGCTCCAAAATATGGGTCGATTCCGTGAGCATCCAACTTCAATGCGGAACCCCCACCAGCACAGGATTTCAACCCTGCTGCTCTTCCAAATTTACCTATGCAGGATTCCCCCTCCAAGGTGAAGCCCGTGGCAGATTGGCCCGATACCAAATCCAACGCAATGGCAACGCCATTATGGTATACAATTAACATTGCAACCCAAATTTTCTTTAGTCCCTCAAAGAGATGGAAATAAAAAATGGGCAAAATTTGTTAAAAAAGTTTTTTTTAACACACCATTTCCTATATTTGTCAACTACTATAACCCTATCATCAAGGAATTTCTATGCAAAAAAACTACTTTAAATCAACCGTTTTTGCAGCACTCGCATCCCTTTGCACAGTGCCCGCTCAAGCTCAATCACCAGGATCCCACTCCCTCGAAATCGGTGGTGGTATTCACGAATATATGGGTGACTTGGGGTCGTCTTTGGGTTTTGCCCGTAGACCCGACTACCAAGCCGTTCAATTGAATTTTGGTTATTACCTCAATCCAGCTTTGGACTTGGTGGCCAATTTTTCAACGGGTGACTTAGGTTATGCACGTAAATGGGAAGGTTGGGACCTTCGTCCAGAATACCAATACCAATCGTTCCGTGCCAACCTCGCTGATTTAACAGTAGGTGTGCGTTACAAATTGAACAACGGAAGCATCCTTTCAGAAGACGCCAAAATCGCCCCTTACTTCCAAGCCGGTATCGGTGGATTCTACGCCCACAGCAAAGTGACTTGGGGTCCCCATCCATACGTACAAGATGAATTTTATGCTGACCTTACCAAAAAGCCAGCCATTACAGAGTTGAATGGTGCCGTTCAAGGTGCTTTCGGTATCAACTTCTTTATCACTGAAAGAATTGGTTTGCGTTATAGCTTCACCGCTACTTACACCATGTCTGATATTTGGGATGGTGCAACACAATCATACCCAGATCCAGTACACAACATCTACAAGCACCAGTTGTGGCGCACAAACGACATGTATGCATTGCATGCATTGTCTTTAACCTTTGCCGTGGGTGAAGGTACCGGTTCAGGTCCAAAAGCCCCCAAAGACAAAGACGAAGATGGTGTTCCAGACAAATACGATTTGTGTAAGAATACCGAAGCCAAATACCGTCGTTATGTTGATAGCGTAGGATGTCCTGCAGATACCGACAAAGACGGAATCCTCGATGCCGATGATAAGTGTCCTGACGTTGCTGGTCCTGCCGAATTCAACGGTTGCCCTGACTCAGACGCTGATGGTATCCAAGATAAAGTAGATGCTTGTCCGAACCTCGCTGGTATCGCCAAATTCAACGGTTGCCCCGATACAGATGGCGACGGTGTTTCTGATAAAGAAGATGGCTGTCCTACAGTAGCCGGTTCAGCTGCCTTCGGTGGTTGCCCTGATACAGATGGTGATGGTGTAGAAGATCGCAAAGACAAATGCCCCAACATCGCCGGTGCTATCGCAGGTGAAGGTTGCCCTGATACAGATGGTGACGGTGTATTCAACAACATCGACAAATGTCCTGAAATTGCCGGTACTGTAGCTAGCAAAGGTTGCCCTGAAATCAAAAGAGAAGTGGTTCAAAAAATCGCTTTGGCCGCCAAAGGCATCAATTTCGAAAATGGTAAAGCCGTGATCACTGCAAGTTCTTTCAAGAGCTTGGATGACTTGGCCACCTTGTTGAATACCTACCCAGGTGCAAGTGTTGAAATTCAAGGGCACACCGATAACAACGGTGCCGCTGAAGCCAACAAAACTTTGAGCCAAGATCGCGCCAATGCAGTTAAACGTTACTTGTCTGCTGGTGGTGTTGCTGAAGCCCGCATGACAGCAGTAGGTTATGGTCAAGAAATGCCCATCGCCGACAACGCTACCCCTGCCGGTAAAGCGAAAAACCGTCGCGTAGATTTCAAATTGAGCTACTAAGACCTCATCAAAAAATAGATTTTTCAATCGCATAGGAAACAAAAAGGGCGCCCAATGGGCGCCCTTTTTGTTTCCTATCACCTAACTTCGTTTTATGCAATTACACCGCATCCTTGCCCTCAATATCCTCCTCGCCCTGTTTACAGCCGCAACCCATGCGCAAACACCCCCCGCATCGCCCAACATCACCCCAAACAACGCATTCCAAAATCCCAGCAACCCCCACTACTGGAAAAACAAAAAACCCTTCGAAGGCTACTGGCAACAAGATGTGCATTATACCATCAATGCCATACTAAACGACCAAGACGAACTCATCAACGGACAAGAAGTCCTCGTCTATACCAACAACTCACCCAACACCCTCACAGAAGCGTATTTCCACCTCTACCAAAATGCCGTTCAGCCCGGTTCACTCACCGATGAACTCTACAAACAAAATAAAGCCAAAGTCACCTACGGCA